>JAZURH010000434.1:0-12402 GCA_045606125.1 Lentisphaeria bacterium
ATACCTGCGAGACAATGGTGACAAAGTATGGAATACCCATTGTGAACAAGCGAATTGCCGTCAGTCCGGCTGCCGATGTGGCGGCAGGACATGATATGGATGGTTTTGTGGCTCTGGCAAAGGCACTGGACAGGGCCGCCAGGTCCATAGGTGTGGATTTTGTCGGCGGCTACAGCGCCCAGGTCCAGAAAGGCGCCAGCAGTGCGGATATGATCCTGATGGAGTCGCTTCCCGAGGCCATGAACTGCACTGGTAAAGTCTGCAGTTCAATAAATGTCGGGTCCAGCCGGGCCGGCATTAATATGGAGGCCGTCGGCAGATTGGGACACATTCTTCTGGATATGGCGGATAGAAGCCGCAGCACAGACGGATTTGACTGCGCAAAGCTGGTCATATTCACAAATCAGCCGGAGGATAATCCGTTTATGGCCGGAGCATATCATGGACATGGCGAACCAGAAACCGTGATAAATGTGGGCGTGTCCGGACCCGGAGTGGTGAAAAGGGCTCTTGAACGGAAAATCGAGGAGTGCGGTGCCGATAATCTGGGACTGGATGATCTTGCTGAAGTCATAAAGCAGACTGCCTGCCGCGTTACACGCTGCGGTGAGCTGATAGGCCGTGAAGTCGCAAAAAGGCTGGACACAAGGTTCGGAATAGTCGATCTTTCACTGGCGCCCACTCCCAAGGTCGGGGACAGTATAGGCGAGATTCTTCAGATACTTGGCATGGATGCCATTGGCGCTCCCGGGTCAACTGCCTGTGTGGCAATGCTCAATGATGCTGTGAAGAAGGGCGGAGCTTTTGCTTCCCAGTCCGTTGGTGGTCTGTCAGGTGCTTTTATACCGGTATGTGAGGATTCTGCTCTGGCCGCTGCAGCCACCAGAGGTGAGTTGCGTCTTGAAAAACTTGAGGCCATGACTTGTGTTTGTTCTGTCGGTCTTGACATGATAGCTATTCCCGGTGATACTCCTGCAGAGACTATTTCTGCAATGATCGCGGATGAAATGGCCATTGGCATGATAAACAAGAAGACCACGGCTGTCAGGTTCATTCCCGTGCCCGGCAAAAAGGCGGGAGACGAGGTGGCATTTGGCGGCCTGTTCGGTTCCGGAACTGTCATGGAAGTGCCTAACATGGGCAAGTCCACGAGGTTCATCAATTTCGGCGGGCATATACCGGCACCAATTCACAGCTTGAACAACTGATATTTCCCATGCCAAAAGATAAAATAGCAATTTTCGGTGACGTGCATTCCAATCTTGAAGCCTTTTCAACGGCTCTTGAATTGATGAAATCTGAGGGAGTGACTCATTATGTGTGCATAGGTGACATAGTGGGTTACAATGCGAATCCGAAGGAATGTCTGGATATGCTTCATGCTTTGCAGCCGATTGCTGTGGTAAGGGGAAATCATGACGAATATGTGGGAACTGAACAGGAACTTATAGGGTTTAATGCTCAGGCTGCCCAGGCTGTGGAATGGACTAGGGCACAGCTGAATGAAGCTGACAGAAAATGGTTGGCCCAGCTTAAATATGAAACCGTGGTGAGAAGGCTTGGCACGGGAATGCAGCCTTTCCGTATAGTTCATGCCACGCTGGATACACCTTCCAACTGGGGATATGTGCTCAATCGTTTTACTGCAGCCAATTCAATGCAGTATCAGACGCCCAATGCCCTCTGTTTCTGCGGGCACAGTCACATACCCATGTTTTTTGTCATGGAAGACAACAATGTTGAGGGTTTCTATTTCCCGGAGAACGAGCCTGTGGCAATAAAGCCCAATCTTAAGTATCTGTTCAATGTAGGCAGTGTAGGCCAGCCCAGAGATGGGGATCCGAGGGGGAGCTTTGTGATTTACACTCCGGAAGATTCTTCTCTTCAGCTTTATAGATTCAATTATGACATCGAAGCTACCCAGAAGAAGATACGTGCTGCCGGACTGCCTTCCAGGCTGGCAGAGAGACTTGAAGTCGGCCGTTGAGGTTGGCAGCTCATGAATGTGCTTGTCATCAAGCCGAGCAGCATAGGCGATGTGCTGCATACATTTCCCGCAGTGGATCTGATGAGGCGTTCACTTGGCAGTGACCTGAAGATCACCTGGGTCGTCAATGAAAGCCTGAAGGGCGTGGTCGAGCTCTGTCCAGGAGTTGACAGAATACTTGCTTTCCCCCGGGGCAATATGTGGAATGTGTCTGCAATGAGGGCGTTTCTCCGCTCTCTTCGCAGTGAAAAATACGATGTGGTACTGGATTTCCAGGGATTGCTGAAAAGCGGGCTGATAGCATATTTCAGCAGGTCCGGGCTCAGGGCCGGGTTTGCACATGCCCGTGAGGGGGCACCTCTGTTTTATAACAGAAAAGTGCGTATTGCGGATATGCACACCCATGCGGTGGAGAAGAATCTGCGGCTTGTGCGGGAAGTGTTCTCCATACAGGAAGATGTATCTGCAGAGGGACGGCCGGAAGTTAAAAATGCTTTTTCCATCCCGGAAAAGTATATAGCCGTGTGTTTTTCTTCCCGTTGGGAAAGCAAGAACTGGCCGCCGGAGTTTCTTGCAGGGGTTATGGACCGTGTGGCTGAGAAAAGGCCTGACATTTGTTTCAAGCTTGTCGGAACCGCGGCTGATGCTCCGATGGGAGAGAAACTGCTCTCTTTTGTGAGAAGGGCATCATGTGAGAACATGGCGGGAAAAACAAGTTTCATGGAACTTGCCGGGCTGCTTGCCTCGGCGGAGGTCATGTTTACAGTGGACAGCGGTCCTATGCACCTTGCCGCTGCCTTCGGGACTCCATGCGTCGCAATGTTCGGATCCACGGATCCCGTGCTTACAGGCCCTTATGGAAAACCGGGAGAGCACGGAATAGTTTTGTCCAGGTGCAGTAAATCCCCCTGTTTCAAGAGAAAATGCCCCATGGCTGCGGATTGTTCTCTTGGAGTTTCGGCAGAGGATGCAGCTTTTGAGATTCTGTCGCGTTTGAAGGAGTAGTATTATGAATAAGACAAGATTGACATTGCTTGCCCTGTTTCTGGTCATGAGCGGTCTGTTTGCTCAGGTCGGCATGCATTTGACTGCGGAAAAGGAACGCTATCTCAGGTATGAACCTATAGATTTGACTTTGACTCTTCGGAACTATAGTGGAAATACTCTGATCTTCGGCCGCAGCAGTGAGGATGGAACTGAACAGGGGCGCCTTGCCTTTTCCGTAAAAATGCATGACGGCAGTTCTGTAGCTCCAATGTCAGCAAATATAAATCCCATGGAGGGAATGGTGTTTGCTCCCGGAGAGACCAAGGAGCTCAAGCTTACTATAAACAAGTATTATGATATGCAGAAGGATGATTTCTACAAGGTGACGGCCTATGTTGATCATAAGAGAATGCCGAAGGCCTATATATCCAATTCGGTTTCATTTGAAGTCAGAGAAGGCACTGTCATAACCACAAAGTCATTTGGTCTGCCGGCCAGGAGCAATGAAGACCTGATAAAGAGTGTCAGTGCTTCACTTATGCGTTTCAATGACGGGCAGGATGATGTCTACTGCCTGAGGATAGAGGATGAAAAAACTGTATTCGGCACGTTCCGCATAGGTCCATGTATTACGGGAAGTACGCCTCAGCTTGATGCGGACAGCGCCAGCGCCATACATGTGCTGGTACAGGTACGCCCCAGGCTTTATTGTTATTCCGTGTATTCAATAATAGGCGGTGAGGCAAAACTCAGGCAGCAGAGATACTATAAGCCGGACAATGGCGTGCCAACATTGTCGAGAGCACCCGGATATCTTAAGATACTCTATGCCAAACAGGCCGTCGAAGGAACAGATTTCAGGTATGGCAAGGAAGCATGGAAAAGCAGCAGCGTGACTGCGCCTCCTAAATAATGATAATTTCAGCTGACATACGCCAGAATGCCCGTTTGCTGCTGCGTATGGACTGGGGGGCGCTGGCCGCCCAGGTGATACTGCTCGGCACGGGAGTGCTTTTTATTTATGGCGCCGGCCGGGACTATGGTGCTGATGCCCCTTTCCGCTGGCTGGCTCAGCTTGCCTGGATAGTAATAGGCACAGCCCTCTATATTGCATGTGCAATCTGTGATTACCGCGAACTTGGCCGCCGATCCTGGATACTTTATCTTTGCGGCCTTCTGCTTCTGTCATTGGTATTCATAAATGGCGGGCATGATTCAAGCGCCCGCAGCGTACTGCGCCTTCCGGGAGCTGATGTGCAGGTATCCGAACCTATGAAGGTGGCAGCGCTGGTGTTCTGCTCCTACCTGCTTTCACATCCAATGCTGGCATTTACCAGAATGCCGCTTCTTCTGCTGTGGGGACTCGTCGTAGTCCCGCCAGTTGCCTGTGTCCTTCTGCAGGGTGACGGCGGGACGGCTTTGATGTTCCTGCCCTTTACTTTTGCGATTCTTTTCATAAATGGCCTGCGCAAACGCTGGATATTGGGCATGTTTATTGCTCTGGTTATAGCGGTGCCGGTTGCATTTTCCAGTATGAAGCCGTACCAGAAACAGCGTATTCTGGTCTTTGTGAAGACGCCCTGCGAAAATGTCATAGATGTGCTGTCCCCTGTGCTCCCGTCTGAATGGACAGAGGCAATGAACAGCAGACTTGAAGATACAATAAAGTCCTTTTCCGCCAAAGAACGTGGAAGCCGGCCGCTTGATGACTGGAATGCCAGGCAGGCACTGTATTCAGTGGGCAGCGGCCGCATGTCCGGCACAGGTTTTATGAAAGGCAAACAGCATACTCTGGGCTATCTTCCACGGGGAGTCGCTCCCACGGACTTTATTTTCTGCGTCATTGCCGAGGAAAGCGGCTTTATGGGAAGTCTTGCTGTAATATGCGCCATGTGTCTTCTTGTAATATTTTCTTTCCGCACGGCGATGCTCAGCAGAGACAGGCTTGGAGCCGGCATAGCTGTTGGAGCTGCTGCCCTGTATGTCACACACACATTTGTCAATATCGGCATGTGTATAGGGTGGGCACCGATAATAGGTATACCGCTTCCTTTTATCAGTTATGGCGGTTCATGCCTTGTCACTATGATGATCGTCGCCGGGCTTGTGCAGAGTGTACATGCACATAATTCAGCAGTCCGCATTTCCGGTCATGCAGATAAGTGAGATTCTGATTGTGAAAATATTTTTGACCTGCTATATTCAGGGCGATTTCATACAAGTCCTGAAATTATCATCAATAACAGAAGACACCGCATAACCTGAAGATATCCGATATGTTTGAATCCTTCATTCTGCCTAAGTTCGACCGCCGTTTTTTTATCAGGCTCGGTTGTATCGCTGTTCTGTCGTTGTTGTTTTTCGGTTTTGTATGCCGTCCCTGTGTGATACGGGGCGAAAGCATGGAGCCAACTTATCCCTCCATAGGATTTACCTTCTGCTGGTGTCCTGCCTTCATTTTCAGGAGTCCTGCTCCCGGAGATGTTGTCGTTGTCAGGCTTATTGGCAGAAAATATCTTCTGCTGAAGCGGGTTGTCGCTGTTGAGGGAGACAGGGTTGAGTTCAGGGATGGTGTGCTTCTGGTCAATGGCAGGGAGTTCAAAGGCGACTGGAAGGAAAAGGGACCTTGTGACTGGCAGCTGGAGGAGCGCATTGTGGAGCCGGGATGTGTCTATGTTGTTGGCGACAACAGGTCCATGAGCATTGACGAGCATATTTTCGGGCAGGTGTCAATATCCCGTGTTATAGGAGTTCCCGTATGGTAAAGAAAAGAACAATCAATGTTTCCCTGATAGCCAGGTATGCGATTCCAGTAGTAATTGCAGTTGCTGTCGGTGTATGGTATTATGTCACCCATACACCGGAGGCTGTCGTTAAGAAGCGTCTCAGGGCATTGGCGGAGGTGGTAAGTAAACCAGCTGGCGAGGGCAATGCGTCAATGGCATATAAAATGCTTGCTTTTGAAAACATGCTTGATGACAATGTGGAGTGCCAGGTAGCTGGTTTTCCGTATAACGGCACTAATTCCGCCAATACTCTTTCAAGTCTGCTGTTCAGGGGCAGAGGAATGCTTGATAAACTTGATTTCAGTATTTTGGATTCAGAAGTGGAACTGACGGGCGATGATAAGGCGGTGGTAAGATGCGCCGGCAAGGTATGGCTGCAGTACGGCGGCAAGACTTACAGTGAGAGCAGGAATCTTGCAGTAATTTTCAGAAAACAGGGGCGGAAGTGGAGGCTGGCAGAAGTCAGAGACGATCAGCTGCTGAAAAAATGATGAGTCCCGGGAAAATGAAATAGTATGTTTTCAAATGAAATAGAACGTAAAAAAGCCTTTCTTGTGGGAGTGCAGACTCCTGAAATCGGCGAGGAGAAGTGCAGGGAACTTCTTGATGAGCTTGGCGAACTGTCATGTACATTGGGACTTGATGTTGTGGGGTCCGTGATGGCAAAGCAAAGAGAGCCTAACCCAAAATATCTGTTAGGCGAAGGAAAGTCCAGGCAGATAGCAGAAGCTGCGGCCGCGTTTGGTGCCGATGTGATAGTATTTGATGAATATCTTACACCTTCACAGCAGCGTAACTGGGAAAATATGTCCGACATGGCTGTCATAGACAGGCAGGAGGTCATCCTGGATATTTTTGCAATGCATGCCAGAACAAATGAGGCCGTGCTGCAGGTGGAATTGGCAAGGGCTTCATATTCCCTGCCCAGACTGAAGAGAAGATGGACACACCTGAACAGACAGCGTGGAATGGCCGGCGGAATGGGCATGAGAGGTGAGGGTGAACAGCAGATAGAGCTGGATTCCCGTATTGTGCGCATGAAAATCGCCAAAATGAAGGCAAAACTGGAGGAAGTGCAACGGCACAGGGGAGTACAGAGGGCACAGCGTCTCCGCAAGCCGGTCCCGGTTGCGGCCATTGTGGGATACACCAATGCCGGAAAGTCGTCCCTGCTTAATGCGCTTACTGATGCCGGTGTGCTGGTGGAAGACAAGCTTTTTGCCACGCTGGATCCAACTGTGCGCGGCATAACTTTGCCGGGAGGGCAGAAACTGCTTCTGGCGGACACAGTCGGCTTTATCCGCAGGCTTCCCCATCTTCTGGTCGAATCATTCAAGTCCACTCTGGAGGAGACTGTGCTTGCCGATCATGTAGTGGAAGTTCTGGATGCCTCATCGCCGGAACTGGATGAACACCATGATACCACGGTGAAGGTGCTGGAGGACATAGGTGCTGATGCCAGAGGTGCGATCATAGTTTTGAATAAAGTCGATCTGCTGCCGGATGATCTTTCTCGACAGCGTCTGGCAAGGCGTTTCCCTCATGCAGTAATGTGTTCTGCAAAAACAGGCGAAGGACTTGATGAACTTAAGACCATGCTGGAGAACTCATGTATGAGAAGTTCCCGTGATGTGAATATAATCGTGCCTCATTCCAGATTGTCGGTGCTTGCACTTATACGTGATACAGCCACGGTGCTTTCTGAAAAGTATGAGGAGGACGGGGCCCATCTGCATATAAAAATACCTGCTGCGGCATTCCCGCTCATAGGTGAATTTGTGGTGAAATAGATGGTGAATTGCTTAAAATCAAAAATATTGCCTAATGCACCGGCTTTTCTTATTCCGTCGGCCTTGTTTCTTGCTTTTTCGATAAGCAGAATTGAAACGCTTATGGGGCAGGACGAGATAAGCCATTATTTCAAGATAGGATTTATGCTGTTCAACCGCGGGTATGCCAGCCCGGAGGAACTTATCACGTTTTCTCCTCATGGATATCCGCTGCTGCTTGCTGCAGCATGCAGGATAGCCGGTGAGGCCGCTGCAGATGCTATGCGGTGGATAGGCATACTTTCATGGCTTGCTTCTATTTTTTTTGTGGTGCGGTATACTGGGCGCATGTGGGGCGGCATGATACTCTGCTGCATGCCTGCCGTATGTCAGGCTGCAGTGCTGATAGACATTGACGAGACCGTTCTTGTCCCCGCATGTCTTTTTTTATGGTATTCCAGTATATGTCTTGTAAGGAAGGATGACTGGCAGCGAACCTGTCTTGCCGCATTCGCTATGTGCATGGCATTATGGTGCCGCCTTACGACTCCATTTATAATTTGCTTTGTCATGCTTGCCTTATACCGGCGGTGGCGCATGGCGGTAGCTTATGCTGCCGGCGTGGTGCTTTTCATCGCGAGCTGGAAGGTTTACTGCATGGCCACAGGAGTTAATTTTGCCGGACCATTCCAGTATCTTGCAAGTTCATTTTTTGATACCACAGCCGGGAGCCGGGGGGCTAGTTTGTCGCGCATAGTCCAGAGCAGTGTATATGTCTGTCTTTGGGGCGTCAATCCCATGCTGTGCCTGCTTTTCCTTCAGGATGGAAGAAGGCGGCTGCGCCGCTGGCTTAAGACCCGCAAGGTAGATGAACTGGACAGTGCCTGGCTGTGCGGAGCGGCAATACTGTGCGGATACATGGTCATTGGCGGCTCTCTTTTTGGTTTTCCTAAATATCAATGTCCTGCATTTCCGTTTATGGCCATATCCATTGCCTCTTTGATGGGAAGCGGTGTTGATGCCCGTTCCCGGGCAGCTTCTCTTGCATGGTGCGTCGTGTGCTCCCTGTTTGCTGCCGCATTCATGTTCGGTGACCCTCTGCTTATGGTACGGGATGCCATGCGCTCACCCGAAGCTGCTTCCTTTGGGCCAAGATGGATATTTGGAGCCGTTTCAGCTGTTATTGCTTATCTGTTTGCTGCGGTGGCAGCTGCTCTGCCAGTTTGCCGCAGGATAGGCTGGCGTATGGCTTTTCTTGTTTCTGCCATTGTTTTCAATATGGCATTTGCATACAGGCAGACGGCCGGAAGATACTCCACAGGATACATATATGGTGAAAGGGGGGAATGCGCCCGTATGGCGCAGCGTATCAGGACGAGGGGACTGGAAAATAAAAAAATGTTCATTCCTGCGGAAGTGTCCCATTTGCTTGGCGGAACGGATGAACGTGCGATTTCTCCCGGGGCATGGAACGATGTGGAAAATATGGCTGCCGCAATAAGGGAGGAAAAGCCTGAGCTGATAGCCGTAAGTCATCTTATATACAATTCTGAAGTCATGAAAAAGGTACTGGACAGTGATGGATCTGTCCAGAAAGTTCTCAGTGAAATGTACGAAGGACACAGGGATTGTTCATTGCGCTACTGGTATTTGAAAAAGTCTTCAGGAGATGATGCGTTAAAATGAGGATACTGCAGGTAAATACTGCCGACCGGGGCGGCGGCGCAGAAGGTAGCGCATATAGACTTTTTGAAGCATTTCGGCACATGGGGCATCATTCCATGATGGCTGTAGGTACAAAATATCGCAGGGATGAAGACATATTTGAGATCCCGCGACTGTGTACAGGCGGTGTTTTAAGTCATGGAATGCATTGGATGTCGGAACTGGCGAGAACTCTTGACAAACGGGGCCTTCCCGCAATGCGCAAGGCGGCAAGGGTTCTTTCCAGACTGTCAAATTCCGAAAGAATGGGGGAATACTGGAACGGACTTGAGGAAAATGCTTTCCCCGGATGCAGTAAACTGCTGGATTCTCTGCCGGCAAAGCCTGATATAGTGCATATCCACAACATGCATGGATGGTACTTTGATATGGAGACGCTTCCGGTGCTTTCCAATAAGATACCCACTATACTGAACTTGAGAGATACATGGGCGCTTACAGGACATTGCGCTTATTTCATGGATTGTGAATTATGGCGGAATGGCTGTGGCGCTTGCCCTGGACTTGACACATATCCGGGACTGCGAAAGGACGGGACTGCTGCCAACTGGAGGCGTAAAGCGGACATTTATTCCAGGTCCAGGCTGTATGTGACGGCTCCCTCGAAATGGCTTCTGGACTGCGCCGGAAAATCCATGCTTCTTGCGGCGGAATATAAGGTCATACCAAATGGAATCGATACCGGGGTGTTTTGTCCCGGCGACAGAGAGGCCGCCAGGGCTGAGATTGGAATACCTTCTGGTGTCCCTCTGGTAATGTTTGCAAGCGCTGCTGCCAGAACGGTTTTCAAGGATCAGGATACATTGCGCAGGGCAGTTATGGAAATAAGTGAAACTGACAGTCAGGTGCATTTCCTCTGTGTCGGCGCGGAACTTGAATCGGATATACCGAATATGCATAGATTCAAGTATATTTCATCTCCTGCGCTTATGGCGCAGTGCTATCGTGCCGCCGATGTATTTTTGCATACGGCAAAGGCGGAGGCTTTCGGCAAGACCGTGACCGAGGCCATGGCCTCAGGGACGCCTGTCGTCGCGACTGGCGTAGGAGGTCTGTTGGAACAGATACTTCCCGGAGAAACCGGATTTCTGGCATTTTCACCGCGGGAACATGCTGCCATGGTCATGGAATATCTTTCATTACCCGGTGAATCAAAACGACTTATGGAGGCTGCCGCCGCAAGGAGAGGAGCCGAGTATTCCCTTGAGCGTCAGGCCCGGGCATTTCTGGAATGGTATGAACATGTTGCCGAAGATTGGAAGAGAACGGTAAATTGAATATTCTGTATACCTGAAATCAGACAAAAAAAACTTATTTTATTGCAATGAACTTGTTTGAATTAAAAATATGTTGATTTATGATATGTGTATACTTTTTCAGGAGAGTTTCAACAGGCACAAAAACAGCATTTAATAAAGAGCGCACAATAAAGAGGCAATTGCAGAAAGCGGACGTGTGATACAGTGGCCGGATGACTGCGGTTGCCTCTACATCTAAAACAGAAAACAACATGAATATGAAGATACATATTTTCTTTGTGTTGCTTGCCGCAGTAATGCCGATTATGGCGGTTTGCTCTGAACTGGATGATCTTGTAAAAGAGGCTCAGGAGACCAACCCTGAAGTGTTGGCCGCAAAAATACGCATGGACCAGATGCTTCTGAAGCATGATGAACTGTCGGAATTTTTTGATCCGGCGTTGTTTGCCGCATTGGGACGTTCGGATAATTCCAGGTCACTGCCGCTCCAGACAAATTATACCCAGCTTACAAACGACAGCACAGATGCACAGCTGGGAGTCGAAGTCCCCGTCAATCCCGGAGCGTATGTATCACTTGGAGCGGCACACCGTATTCTTGAGGATGAGGAAGGCTATTGCGATCTGTATCAGACCATGTTCGGTATAAAGGTCCGTATTCCTCTTTTGAGGGACAGAGGATTCAAGGCGCTCAGTCTTAACAGGGGACTGGCCATGGCGGAATACCATGCGGCAACCGGAGATATGTTGAATGCAGTGCAGAATGTGCGCCATGAGGTGGAACTTGCCTATATCGCAGCTTACGAAAACCTTTCAGCTTACAAGATTGCCCAGGAAGCTACAAGACGGTTCCAGAGCCTGCATGACGAGGCATTGGAACTTGCCAAGATGAAGGTGGTTCCTGATTTCCAGACTTTCCAGACAAAAATGGATTTGCAGATAGGCAAGGAAGATGAGGAAACTGCAAGAGCCGCCTTTGAGGACAGTCTGCTGGCTTTGGCAAAGGCCGTAGGGGTAACAAGGACACTGGCTCTCTATGGCAATCCGGAAATACTGGTGGAACTTTCAAATATGGGTGAACTTCCTGTATTCACAAAGGAGCAGGCATGCGAAGGCAAAGGCGAGTATGTTCGCGGAAAAGCTAATTTACAGTATGCCAGGATACAGGTCGAAACGGCTGAGGAAGAACAGAATGACAGTCTGGATCTGTGTTTCGGCATTACGGCTCAGGGTGAGCATGAGGAGAATCCTTTTGGCATGGATTCAATGATAACCGAGCATCGCGTTGGTGGTGAAGTGAGTATTGTCTGGCGCAGGACAATAGATTATCGCGGTCCCAGGGTGCGCAAGGCAAGGTATGAGGCACGCATACGGGAAGTCCAGGAACAGCTGAGGAATATCGAGATCAGGATTGTGAATGATATGTCCAGTGCAAAGATGAAGTATGAGGCTGCCAGAAAAAGACTGGAACTGGTGTCCCAGGGCATTGAAGCCGCTAAACAGAATCTTGCGGCGGAACAGGAAAGGTTCAGGCTTGGCGAGACTACATCAAGTATAGTTACTGACGCTCAGAAAAATCTGACGGCAATTCTCCGCCGGAGAGTGGGGGCAGCCGCAGATCTTATGAGAGCAAGGGTTAATTACAACTTTGCTGCAGGTTACAGGGAATCACCCGTGAAGTAAGGGTACAGAATACAGTCAGGAGAGCATAAAATGACTATAAAAGGAATCTTTGGATGGGGCAGGGAGGACGATGCGGCTGCTGCCAGAAAACAGCTGCTTCTTCCCGAGGAACAGAGAGAGGCACTTGAATCGGATATTTCCATACTGGGCGAGGATTCCTCCAAGGAGGAGCGCATACAGAGGGTCGCTGAAAGCGAGGCAAGTCGG
>JAZURH010000435.1:0-1788 GCA_045606125.1 Lentisphaeria bacterium
CAGTTCAGGGATTTGCCTGCACCTTCCTTCAGATTCTACCTCGCGGTGGACACCCTTGGTGTTCGGCTATATCCTTCCCGCTGTCGGGCGGATTCGGGACTTTCACCCGTTGGAACGTGCGCTCGCAGGGCGCACCAAAAAAAAACGGATGGCGACGCCACCCGTTTTCGTAAGATCATTACTTATGAAGTTCGATCTCATAAAGTTCCAGTTTACTCTTCTGGAACTCAATGCGGAGCTTGACAGTCCTCAGATCTTCACCGAAATCATATTCTATCATGTATTTTTCGGTGCTGGTTTTCTTCGGTTCCGGAGTAAGCCACTTTCCACGCTTGCGTATCATAAACACAGGCGTCCCAAGATTATAACCGTAAATGCGCACTCTTGAGAATGTAGGGATGAAATCAGGCTTGGGGAAGGATATTTCATAGAATTTGTTCTTGCCCCAGCGGTCAGTAAAAGCCAGTACATCTCTTGTACCGTCAAACATTTTATAGGGAAGACGAGGTGTGGGACTGGACGCAGCCACCTCCACATCGCCATGCCTTTCAAAAAGAAGATTGCCTGTACTGCGGCGTTTCTTCTCAAGGCGGTCTATCTCCGCGGCTGTATCTGCCTGGCTTTTGAGACCGGTGCCTTTTTTGACTGTTGTGGCCACAATGACTTCATGGCGTTTCAACTCAATATCCTTGAAACTGTCGAACACCCGGTCACCGCGGAACTCAAAATAACGTCCCTTCACTCCGTCAAGAGTAACCTTGACCGGATGCAGAGAATAATTAACCGCCACGACCATCTTTTCTCCGTTCTTAAGTTCAAATACAGCTGCTCCCGCTTCCTTGTTGCTGAAAAGCAGAGTGCGCTTGCCATGAAGAATGATATCCTCAAGGGCATTCATAGAGGAAAACACATACCTTATACCTTCGTAGACTGACGGCATGTCGCCCAGATCGTGATACGCGTAGGGCTGGAAGGTCTTGCAGCCATGTATGATAAAGGCCCATGTATGGCACACCATCTCACCGAAGTCGGGATAGCGGGAATACATGTACCTGCTTCTCGGGGCATAAGATGTAAGCATGCTGCCAATGCACTTGTCCGGCCTGTTCAATCCGGATATCTGTTCAATGTAGCTGCCGAATGAGCTTATGGGTCTGTCATATTTGCGTTCCCCGTTTTCCTCACGGGCGAGAATATAGGGATGAGTTTCAAACCAGTCAGCGCAGTCCACATAGCGGCCGCTTGCCCTGGAGCCTACCAGTACAACATGATAGGGGTCCTTCTCGCAGAGATATTCGTAAATATGCCTGAGATAAACAGGAGAAAGATTTCTGCATTCAGGCTCGTCAGATATGTAGTAGAAAACGCCTTTTCCCTCAAGCCCCCGGGCAATGGTCTTGTCCAGTGCATCAAAATATTCCTTACACGGCTTGACATCTTTCTTGGCCTCTTTTCCCTCTATTCCCTTGACAAGCCTGAAGGGTTCAACAGTTCCGATGCCTCCTATCCCCTCTGTAAGATAGAGATTGTCCCCATCAAACTTCTCCTTGAAGGCCTCGCCACCCATATAGTATGTCGCATACATGTTGCGGCGCAATACAGGCTTGCCGTTCACAACAAGATTTCCTCCGGAGATCCAGGACATTTGAAAACCCTCCGGCTTGGGTTCAAGACGGCGTATCTTTTCCGTTTTCTCATACTTTCCGCAAGTCACTTTGAGGAAAGCCTCACCGTACTGCATGGCAGAGGTATCGAATGAGAAATCCAACTAAGTCGGATCGTAGCCAT
>JAZURH010000436.1:0-6276 GCA_045606125.1 Lentisphaeria bacterium
TGGCTACGATCCGACTTGACTGAAAACAACAGGAAGACCTATCATGGCACAAGTGGCAACAACCACCATGCCTGCAAGAACAACGCCGAAAAATCCGCCGGTGACAGAAATTGTCATGGATTCAGTAAGGAACTGACGCATGATATCCATGCGGGTGGCACCTATGGCCCGGCGTATTCCTATTTCGCGTATTCTTTCTGTAACAGAGGCCAACATTATATTCATAATGCCTATTCCGCCTACGACTATTGAAATCGATGAAATGCAGATCGTCAAGATATCCAGCAACCTCTGGGACTGCTGCTTCTGCTTGAGAAGATCCATGGGAATGACCATGTCATAGTCATCAATCCCGAAATGGGTTGCCCCAAGGATTGCCCTTATGGCCCGCCCAGCCCGTGCCAGACTGTCCTCTGTTGTAAGCTGAAGTTGTATTTCATCTATTTCACTGCGGAGATCCAGATGGGATGTTCTTGTAAGCAATGTTTCCAGCGGCATAAGTATATCCCTGTTCGGATCGCTTACGGAAGTAGCTTCAAGTTCATCCACATCCATGGCCTTCTCTTCAAGCACGCCGACCACAGTATAGGGATTTCCTCCAAGAAGAAGCACATCGCCTATCAGACTGTCCGAACCACCGGCCGTCTTCTTTGCTTCCAGTATCTGATCAGCGACAGAATGTCCCAGCACAACAGTCCTGGAACTGCCAGCCCAGTCCCCCCGGTCAAAAAAACGCCCCTGCTTCATGGCAAGATTATTGACCTCAAGATAGTCCCCTTGAACACCCAGAACCCTGGGTGAAAGCACGCCAGCCATGGGATGCACAACATTCAACTTTATTTCCCGCAGACATGCTGACTTGTCTATATCAGGAATGCCCTTTATAAGTGCACTCATGTCCTGCCTGGATAGCCCCATGGAACCGCGCACCCGGGATTCAACAAGACGCTCATTCTCGTACTGCTTATCAACAATGCGTACAAGATTGGCACCCAATGCCCTTATCTGGTCCGCCTGCTTTTTTTTGCTTCCCAGGGAGAAACTGGACATGGCAATAACGGAGGATATTCCAATGATTATACCCAGCATGGTGAGGAAAGTCCTCATCTGGTGGGCAAGCAATCCTTCATTTATTCCTATCCTGACAAGGTCGTAAACGCTTACTCCGCTTCTTTTTGTAAAAGTACGAACCGCCTGTTCGCACACTTCCTCCGAAGGAGGCTGTCTTCTGCCAGGTATGTCCTCGATTATCTTTCCATCAAGAAGTGTTATCTTTCTTGTTCCCTGATCCGCCAGCTTGGGATCGTGTGTAACCATGATTATGGTATGTCCCTGCGCATTCAGATCATAAAGTATTTGCATGATTTCCGCACTTGTGGTACTGTCAAGGTTTCCGGTAGGTTCATCAGCAAGGATTATGTCAGGTTCTCCGATCAGCGCCCTGGCAATGGCAATTCTCTGAAGCTGCCCGCCTGAAAGTTCCTTGGGATGATGGCGAAGTCTCTTGCCCAGGCCGAGTTTTTCAGCCAATTCCCTTGCCTTCGCCTGTCTTTCCTTTCTTGGTATTCCACGATAGACCAGGGGCAAAGCTATGTTCTCTACGACAGTAAGGTCATTCAGCAGATTGAAAGCCTGGAAAACAAATCCTATATGCTCATTTCTCATCCATGAAAGCTGGGCCTCGCTGCATTCGCTCAGGCTTGTGCCGTTGATCGTCATCAATCCATCCGTAGGCACATCAAGAAGTCCCAGCAGGTGCATCAATGTCGACTTGCCCGAACCGGAACTTCCGACTATCATAAGAAAGTCTCCGGGGCGGACATCCAGTTTTACATCATCCAGGGCGGCGACCAGCGTATCGCCCATCATGTAATGGCGCTTAAGTCCGTCAATGTGTATAATCGGTTCCATATTTTTTTCCGGGCAATCCAATGATTGTGCAGGACTATTTCCTGCATCACTGCTGCCTTGCCTTCCTTATGAAAATGCTTTCCCCTTCTTCCAATCCGCTGCTGACGCTGAAGACCATGTCATTAAATCTTTTTCCCTCTACCTGCCGCAAAGTTCCCTCCGCATCGGTATAGACATAGTGCTTGCCGTTCAAATGCACAAGGGCTGCACGGGGTATAAACAGTCCTTCGCTCTTTTTCTTCACAGTGACAGTAATCTCGGCCGACATTCCCGGATGGAAACGGACCCCCTTGCCGTCAAAATCCACAGAGGCATTGAACATAATGACCTCTGAATCCCCTCCTCCGGCCGCTATAGGATCAACTCTATTACGGTCCTTTCCTATTGCGCCCAGCTGTCTGATGCTTCCATTGAATGTCTTGCCAGGCAGAGACGGCACCTTCATGGTGACCGGCATGCCAACTTTCAGGTTGGGGAAATCAGATTCGTTGACAACAAGCTTGACCATCATATTCGAAGGATCAATTATGTGCCCTATCACATCCTGGGGCCTCTTTTCATCACCTACCTGGATTTCACGCCAAAGTCCCCCGGCAGTCCAGTCTCTGTAGACCAGGAGTTTGAAGACGCCGTCCTGAGGTGCATAGATGCTTGCATTGTCTATCTGCTCCTGGGCTCTCTTCATTGTAAATCTTGTGACCTCAAGGTTTTTTTCCTCCGCGGAGATCAGCGTTGTTATGGCATCAAGCCTGCGCTTGCGCCTCTGACCTATTCTTTCAAGATTGGACTTTGCACGCTCCACGGCCTTCCGCAGCTCTACTCTGCGCTCATCAGATATTCCCTTACGTTCGATCTGGTTCTTCAATTTAAGTTCTTCCAGAACTGCCTTTGCATTTTCAAGAGAACGGCCATACGGCTCCAAAGCCGAGATTGTGATGTATCCTTTGTCATACATGCGTTTTTCCCTTTCGTATGTATCCTGTGCATCCTCGACATTGAGCTGGGCCACCTGTTCGTCAAGTTCCATTATGCGAAGCTCACGGGCATCCGGTTTGGCAAGTTCCTCTTTCTCTTCCAGAATAGCATGTTCAAGTTTCTCTTCAAACTGCTTTACATTGTTGTCTTCCTTGAACTTGACCAGATCATAGTTTGCCCTGTACTGCTCAAGCGCCAGTTCGGAAGCATCCACACTGTTTTCAAGGTTCTCTATCTCCTCTCTGGGGGTTGTATCATCTATGCTGAACAGCAGATCTCCCTTTTTCACTTCGGCTCCCTGCCTTATGAGTTCAGTAAGACGCCCCCTTGTACGAGCTACGACCGGTATGCTCTTCGAACTTTCAAGTATACCGCGGAATACAAGTTTGACCTGCTCCGAACTTCCAACACAGACATGCTCCTCCCAATAGAAGGAACTTTGCTCCTCCTCAGCTCCAATTATAAAGTATCCGCACCAGACGGCAAGGACCACAAAGACTGCGCACCCCAGAATTATAAAAAACTTTTTTCTATTTAAACTGCTCATAGTTATCACTTCGTAATGGGGAAGTAGACTTCGCCTATAAGTCCCGGCTTAAGTTTGACTTCTCCAGGATGTATATTGATTCTGACCTTGAAAACCACCTCTCCGAGAGGCTCATGGGAGGAATAAAGGCCAAGCTGACTGTCCTTCTTGGCTTTGTTTGTGAAAAGAAGTTCTATTCCGGCTACAGTGCCCTTGAGTCTGCTGTCATTCATGGACGGCACATGCACTTCCACTTCCATTCCCTTGTTTATGCTGGAAAAATATTTCTCGTCAACATCGACAAGCATTTCCATTTCACTCAAATCAGGTATGGACAATATCCTGAAACGGCGGCCAACAGTATTTCCAACTGCTATCTTAACAATGGCTCCATCCGCATATACTTTTTCATAGCAGAGCAATCCATCAGCAGGAGACTTTATTTCATGGTTTTCCACCTGTTCCCTGAGATGACGCAGACGCCTTTCATAGCGTCTCAATGTAACTTTACTCCGTTCAAACTCCCGCTTTATGGCAAGATTATCGTATGCGGCCTGCCTTTTGGCAGTCTCAAGCGCATCCTTTGCCACGGACAAGGCAAGCTCCGCCGAACTTACGGCAGCCTTTGTCGGGCCATCCTGCTTTTCCTTCAGGTTCAGCCTGGCTACCTCAGCCTTCTTCTCCAGACGGTCAAGTTCCCTATTCATCTTGCGTAATTCAGCAGGGGACATAGTCGGAGTTTTCTTTGCAAGTTCCCTATCTACCTTTCTGCGTTGAGAAAGAAGTTTGTTCTCCGCCAGAGCCAGATTCATTTCAGCGTTGTGAAGACCGATCGGATCTATTATCTTCACCTTTTCCAGAGCAATCATGGAAGTCTGAACCTTAAGTTCTGCAGACTTTACATTGAACTCGCCGTTACGCCTGGTTATCTCAACCTTTTTTTCAAGTTCATCCTTTTTTCCGCGCTGCTCCGTAACTGTGGCTTCCTGCTCAATCACCTGCTTCTTGCGTTCTTCCGGATCAAGCCTGGCAACCACTTCACCCTTCTTCACATTGGATTCCTCCGGCTTCAGCCATGTAACCTTCGGCCAGGGCCACCAGCCGATATTTCCGACCTGAATGGTAGTGGAACGCTTAGGCAGAAGTTCTCCTGAGGACGAAAGACGGGTCTCATCCTCCTTGCTATTGTCACGACGAGCAGTAAAAAGACCGCCGATTTCAACAGTCCTTCCGACCAGACTGGTGTCATCAAGGAAAAAATCTCCTCCCACAACTGTACCGGACACTTCCGTATAAGCCCCGTTCATGCTTATATAAAATCTACCTTCCTCATGCCGGACATATTTCAGGGGAACACTGGGGCCTGTCAGTTTGTTTGTTGCAAAAATATCCGCCTCGCCGAACATTCCGGGCCTTATCCAATCTGCCTTCTCTTCCAGCGCAATTACTATGTCAAACACCTTAACTCCGAACTTCTTATCCCGGTTCCAGCCTGCATTCTCCTTTTCAGCCAGGTCGTGGGACAAAGTACTTATGGATTTGAGGCGCCCCTTCACCGGTTTGTCCTTGCGGCCGTTGACATAGACCATCACCATATCACCCTCAGAATGGAACTGCCTTCTTGATTCAAGCAAAACACCCTTGAACCCTATCGTATCCAAAGTGGGAATCTCCATAAAAACATAATTCGGCCACATTCTTGTGCCGGGCACGATCTCATTATTGCTGAACCTTTTCAGATCCACATATCCGGAGATAGGCGCCTTTACGATAATGCTGTCAATGTCTTCCTGCTTTTCTTTTATTCGTCTCTCATTGCGCCGCTTGTTTACGCTGGCATTGTCCTTCTGTATTTCAGAAATCTTCAGCTGCTCCTTGATCTCAAACTCCAGCTTTCCTATTTCAAGCCTGGTCATAAGGATATCTATTTCCGTATTCTTCAATTCAAGAGACCTGGTGGGAGGTTCCTTTGTTGCCGCAAGTTCCTGAACGGCAAAAATATGCTTTGCGCGATTATCAGCCAGGCTGCTCTCATAAGATTCAAGTTCTGCTCTGGAGATCATCTCGCGCTTGAACCTGTCCTGTGCCTTGGCATAATCCTCTTCAGCAGCTTTAAGATTCATCTTTGCAATGCGCAGCCTGCCCTCTACAATGCGGATCTCATCCAGGGTAGGCTCGCTTTTCTGGCGCTGCAGTTTACTTTCAAGAGAGGCAAGCTTGTCAAGAAGAGCATCCATCTGCTCGGACATGTCCAGATTCTTGTTATCTATGTCCGCAACTCTGCGGGACAGATTTGTCTCTATTACACGCTGCCTCAGCTGGAGCAGATTCAAATCGTACTCCGCCTCCTTGCTTACAAAAGTGGCAAGCACATCACCCTTCTTGACCAGGGTACCGTCCGCAATTATAGATTCAAGAGGCTGCCATCTGACAGGATTGTTGATCTTTTCAGCCTGCTCAGTCATGGTATTGACGCGCACCCGGGACACATACTGCAGTGTTTTAGATTCTATCACATAACTGTCGACAACTTGCTGTGCAAGGACAGAAAGTCCTGACAGAACCAAAACAAACAATATTGTTCTTCTGATTTCAAACATAATTTAAAAGTCCATATCTATGCGCGGCATGCGCGCACCTTTATGCTGTTGTCAACCACCTTATCGGAGATAACCACAAGATATCCTCCGCCTCCGGATCCCGAGATTTTGCAGCCGTACGCAATGCCGTCAAGTTTTTCAATGGCCTGCCCTATCTCAGAAGTCATCATATTCGGGAACATTTCAAGCTGCGCCTTGAAACTATCAGAAGCCGCCCTGCCCCAAGTCGGATCGTAGCCATGTCGTTCTGTGAGCCAAGGAGTT
>JAZURH010000437.1:0-6340 GCA_045606125.1 Lentisphaeria bacterium
TGGCCTCCGACTTTATAGGGATAATATGGCATTTTTCCGGGTTCATATACTGCTATCTTGTTTCCAAGCATGCCATTTTCATCCATGGTCACGACACCAGCCATTATGACGGCGCCTATTCTTTCGCTTTCCCGTAAAAGAGCATCTGTCAGATGCTTGCCATATCCGGATATTCCCTCAAGTACTTCGCTTCTTGTTCCAGCACCAAGACAGTTACTGTATTCAGGAAGAAGTATCAAATTGACTGAGCCGGGTTTGATTTGTAAAAGTTTTCCCAAAATCCAGACCACAGTGTCCATTTCCTTTCCTTTGAGAGGATATGGAGGTTGAAAAATTGCAGCTTTCATATATTTGTCTGTCGTTACTTGTTTTAATTGAAATTACTGGTCAAAAACTGTGACATACTATGATTATTATTCAATAAAAATCAATGCTGTGTATCCATGATGCCAGGAAAGATGCATAATGTTTTTTCATTCGGGGAATATTCAGAAATAGTGCGAAACACATTTTGATGATAGTTTTGAAATTACCACAGGCATCTCTCATACAGCTAAATAATTTTTTTCAGATTGCAAACATGATGAATCATGCTAATTTTCCCTGTTGCCTCTAATTGAAGTAAAAGTCATCCACCGGGCATCTCCGGAGGATATTGTCAAATATACGATATTTTTGCCACAGGAGCAGTATGAACAGGAAAATTGCATTTGCGACAATTGTTGTTGCTGCAGTCATGGCGCTGCTCATTCTGCGCATTTCCAATCCGCAGCAGGATTTTTCCCGGAAAGGCGTTCTGGGGCATTTTCAAAAGAATGAAATTCAGCCGGAGGCCACAACTGATGCAGGACAGACACCCGGGAATACATCTGATTTATCCGCTGAAGACACTTCTGATGAATTACAGGAGAATATGCGCCGTTACAGCATAGTCGCAAAGGACGATGGGCAATTTGCCAGATTGCTCGCAAAGTTGGCTGAAATTGGAATACCGGTAGACAATGTGCTGCAGCAGATAAGGGCTGTTTCGTTTACTGCAAATGAAAATATAATAAGGGATTTGCGTGATGAAATTGGCAATATACACTGGGAAGTGGACAGTCGGGTTTCACGCCCGGAACCCGGAATGACTAAAGCAATGAAACCTTTTGCCGGAAAATTGCCGGAATGGCTTGGCATGGACAGAAGCCGCCCTGAACGGGGACAGGGAGTGGTGATCGCTCTTATTGATGAACCTGTGTATGTGGCTGAATCAACTGCCGGGGCCAATATAAGGCAGCTGGATCTGTTTGGCAAATACGGCAGCGGAAGCCATGGGACGGCAATAGCTTCCATTCTTCTCTCCGATTCAAATTACCTTCAGGGAATAGTTCCATCAGCTGAACTTCTTTCCATTCCTATAGTCGATTCAAACGGAACCGGAAGTATCTTCGATCTCGCAGCAGCAATTTTGGCTGCAGTTGACAATGGAGCTCATATTATATCAATTTCCCTGTGTGGCGATACAAGATCAGCCGTACTTGAAAATGCTGCAGGATACGCTGCCTCAAAGGGGACTGTGATCGTGGCTGCAGCAGGAAATGATGGTATGGACAAGAAGGTCTATCCTGCTTCATGCGGCGGTGTCGTATCCGTGTCCGCATGTGACGCTGATGGAACGGCTACTGCATTTTCAAATCAAAGTGCATTTGTGGATGTATGCGCTCCCGGTGTGGGAATATTTGTGGATGATGCACCACCTGAAGATGAAAGCCTGGGAGTTTTTTCAGGGACGTCAGCTTCAGCACCTTGTGTTGCCGGAGTAATTGCGTGCATTATGGGAGAGAATCCTGGTATGACAGCCACCGAGGCAAGGGATCTGGTACTTGGCAGTGCTTCGGACAATGGAAAGCCCGGGGATGATCCTGTATACGGAAATGGAGTGCTGAATTATGAACGGGCGTCGCACTGGAATGACGGTTCTTATTCCGACGCTGCCGCGGCGGGACATTATTTTGATCTGAAGGCAGAGAAAGACGGGCTTGTGCCATTGGTCCTAGCCGGACAGAATACCGGAAATACTGTCATCGGCACCATGACACTTGAATACGCAGTCAATGGAATTTCAGGCAGAAAGGAATACTATGATGTGAAGCCGGGTGCAACTGTTTCAATATCATTAGAGGTCCCGGTGGAGGAACTGGATCGCGTATCAGTATCTACAAATGTAAAAACGGATATTGAGGAGGCTGATACTGAAAATAATTCAAGGGAGGGAATCTATTCCCGCAAGGAATGACATTTCCCTCCTCTGCATGATCACTGTTGTGTTTTTTGATTAAGCCGTTCGCCTACGGCGCCACCCGGATGTATCAGTGCAAACTGTTCCGCTTTATACCCGGTTTCCTCAATTATTGCCGCCTGAAGTGCATGAAATATCATACAGAGAGCTGTTGTGCTTGTGGTTCCCTGGGCGTTCCACTTGTCTGTTTCCCTGTTTACATGCTGCTTAAGTACAACATCCGCCGCTTTGGCCAGGGGGGATTCAAGGTTTTCAGTCACGGTGATTATTCTTACTTTTTTTGCTTTGCAGATGTCGACTATGGGAAGCAGTTCATTTGTCTTTCCGCCTCTTGAAGCAAAGACCATGACATCCCCTTCCTGAAGAAAGCCGGTGGCTCCGTGAATTGCCTCCGCCGGTGAAATAAAGCGGGCCGGGCGCTCTATGCAGCACATCAGATGGGCAAAATGCTGGCATATTATACCGGAATGTCCGCTTCCGGCGGCACCTATACGGGGTGCTTTTGACAGCAAGTCAACGGCTCTTCCAAACTGGACATCGTCTATCCATTCCTTCATTTCGTTTATGCATGCCGCCTCTATGTCATAGGCTGCGCGTGCCGCTTCCATGGATTCTTTCTTCATGTTTCCCCCTGAAAAAAAACGCAGCACGGGTACGCATCATAAGCATACCCGTGCCATATTGCATGATTTATGAGCCTGTTCAGCGCTTCAGCTGGAGGGTGTAGTGGACATCGTCCGCTTTTTCCTCATCGGTGAACTTATGCAGTGTATTGATGACCTTTCCGTCATTCCACTTGCGGTCTTCCTGAAGATCTCCTGTTGTTCCCATGACTGTCACATTGACCTGGCGACGGCGTGCGCGGACATGGTCCCAGTCAATAAAATAGATGTGGGCGAATTCGCCGGCGTCAAGTACGCCGTCCTTGATTGTGATGGTTTCACTGCGTCCGAAGAAAACGGAGCGGAGATGTCCGTCTGTGTTCATGCTGGTGAAATCTCCCGGTTCGTCAACAAAGCGACCGAACTTCAGGTGGATGGGGCCGGGATGGCGGTACTGGTGCTCGTCCGCAAAATCCGGAATCATCTTGCGCATAATGTCCAGCAGGTCATGCTGCAGGTATTCAATATCGAAGGAATCAATGTCATGTGAGCATTCCTGTATCATCACGGAGCATGTTGTGTGGTGTGAGACAACGCTTGCGGTTCCGTTCTTGATACCTGAAGCCTTGACTATCTCAACAACTTCCTTGGAAATGTCATGGAATGTGGGGATCCAGCCGCGGGACTGAAGCTCTATTTCTTTCTGCACGACCTTGAAATCCATAGACGCATTTTTCTTTTCAGCTTTTGCCATTTTGGTACCTTCCTGATTGTTTTTGCTATGTCGTCACAATGGCTGAAACAAATCAGCCTTTTCTTTCATCCCATGCTTTCCGTACAGCGGAAATCATTTCATCCACCATTGCCGCACGATCAGCAGCCTTTGCCACTCCGGAAGATGAACCAGTTGCATCGGCACCTGCCTTGATAGTATTGTAGACATCTGCTCCGTTGGCTATGCCGGCTGCTGTGAGAACAAGAATATCCGGATTAACATCTTTAACAGCGCGGGTCGCTGCTTCCACATATTCAGAACCTACGCTTACACCGGTGCCGATAAGTTCTGAAGGTTCGGCCACGATGATGTCCGGTCCCAGCATGGCTATCATGCCGGCTTCAGCCAGTGAATCGGCGCAGACTATGGTGGAAAGTCCTACTTCTTCAGCTCTCTTTATTGTTTCCTTGAGTACGCTGAGAGTGACAGGTTTTTCGCAATGGTTAAGCATGACGCCTTCTGCTCCAGCAGCAACCAGCGATTCCGGAAGTATGTCCGCCAGCCCCCGGCCCGGTTTGATGGGATCCATGTGTGGTGCGAACACATGGATGTGCTTTGTGGCAGCCTTGACACGGGCAATCTCTACTACGGGAGTAGTGAATATAATATCAACACCGTATTTTTCTGAGGCGGCATCCGCGGCTTTTGCCAGTTCGATCACATCGTTTCCGTAAAGGTATGACTTGGGCCCTATTTCAAAGAAAGGAGCCTTGATACTGCATTTCTTTTTCATTTTCAACCTCTCTCGAATATGTAAGATACTGATGAGATAATTTCAAAACTATCATCGAAATGGTGTTGACATGAACACATTGTCGTCGGCAGTGCGAAAGTGAGGTTTCAAGCAGTTGCATAAGCCACTATGCCCATCTCATTGCGCATTTCGCGCTGTTTTTTTAATTATCTCTGATGAAAAAACAATTTGTCCGGTAGAGTTTCCTATGATGTGATGCCGTGTTCGGCCAGAAGGTTCATTGTCTCCACTTCCGAGTTACACTTGGCGAGGACTTCCTCCAGAAGTTTTTCACACCAGGATACATCGTATTTGGATATCTGGGACCTTTGCGTGGGAACACGGGACGGGGTCATGCTGAGTTTGCGCAGACCTGCGCCTATTAGCAGAGGCAGGGCACGCTTTGAACCGGCAAGTTCACCGCAGAGCGAGACTGTCTTGCCCGGATGCTTTGCCGCAAGTCTGCAGGTGTCGCGAATTATACGCAGCACAGTGGGATGGCATTGCCTGTACCAGCGTGTCACGGAGGGATTGCCCCTGTCTATCGCAAACATGAACTGGACAAGATCATTGGTGCCTATGCTTATGAAGTCTATCAGGGGAAGTAGGTGTTCCAGTTCATGGAACAGGGACGGTATCTCCAGCATGACTCCCAACTTGTAGGAAGCATACTCCAGATTTTCCCCTGCAAGTTCGCGCTCGGCTTTCTTCAGGGCCTCCCGTACCTGAAGGAAGTCATAGCGGTCGGCTACCATTGGCAGAAGTATGTTCACCTTGCCGAATACAGTGGCACGGAGTATGGCTCGAAGATGGGGTGTCATGATTTCCGGATGAGACAGCAGGAAGCGGAGTCCTCTGCATCCCAGTGCCGGATTGTCCTCGCCGTCCCACATGTTCAGATATGGCAGCAGTTTGTCTCCACCAGCGTCAAGCAGGCGTATTGTGACAGGCATTCCATCCGCGCCTGAAACAAGTTTTTTCAAAACATTGAACTGTTCCTCCTCTGTTGGAAGAACATTGCGTATCATGAACATAAACTCCGTACGATACAGGCCAATTTCATTTATGCCGTAGTATTTTTTCATCCGAAGTTCACTGAGGAGTGCAAAGTTTCCGGCAAGTATAATCTCAACACCGTCGGAAGTATAAGCGGGACCTTTGTCTTCAGTTGACTGGCTGTCCTCCTCATTCTCCCTGTGTTCCCGGTACATTTTCAGCGCCGTGCCGAACTTGCGCACAATTTCTTCGGAGGGACGGACATAACAGTTTCCCGTGTCTGCGTCAAGCAGGACCGCATCCCCTGCCTGGACGAGCTCTTTGAGCCAGGGTACACCGACTATCATGGGGATCTGCAGGGCCCGTGCAAGGATGGCCACATGGGAAGTGCTGCCGCCGTCCTCAAGGACTATGCCCGTGACTTTCTTCAGAGGCATGCCGACAAGCTGAGAGGGAAGAAGGTCATGAGCAATGACTATATTGCGCCTGTATGCGGAGAATATGTCCTCTCCGGCCGATTGTTTTGCTCCGTTGTTGAGCAGATTATCTCCTGCATTCTTTATGTTAAGAAGAACATCCTTTATGTCAAAAAGGCGTTCTCTCATGTACGGATCCTCTATTTTACGGTATTGAGCCGAGAAAGCCCTGAAAGCAGCAGACAGAGATGTATTCAGGGAATGGCCGTCCCCTATGTATTTGAGTATGGTCTTCTTCAGGGTCGGATCGTCCAGAAGCATGGCATGCATTTCGAATATTTCACAATCCGCCTCTGATATCGTCTGAGAAAGCTCCCTGGCGATTTTCTGGCTTGTCTTTCTGGCGGCTTCAACGCTGTCATAGTACAGCTTGCGTTCAGCCTCTATCTCCTCGTTGGTCTTGTTGACAGGAGGAGGCAGCCTTTTTATTGCCGCCAGACCGTCTGAACCTGAAATTATAATGGCATGACCGCATAC
>JAZURH010000438.1:0-3289 GCA_045606125.1 Lentisphaeria bacterium
GTCAAGATTGGAAACATCGCTTTTGCAAGCAATCGCTTCGAACTTTATATGGACTACATGCACCGTATCCAGGCGCGCAGTCCCCTTGAGCAGACTTTCATCGTGCAGCTGGTCAGTGACCAGTATGGTACAGGAAGTTATCTTGCAACGGCCAGAGGAACGGCAAACAAGGGCTACAGCGCCTCGCCGTACTGCAATCAGGTTTCCTTTGAAGGCGGGCAGCAGCTTGTGGATGAAACGGTAAGTATTTTGAAAGAACTTTGCTGAATATATAGATAAATATGGCGCGGTTTCGACCGCGCCGTGAGTCTGTATTCGGTGAGCAGAGGTGATGTGACAATGAGTGCAGTTTGTGGTAAATTGAACATAGGTCGTGCCAGTCGCTCGATTGCACCGGAAAATGGAGTTGCGCCAATAACGGGACAGTTTTATCTGCGTGTGGCGATAGGGCAGTACTCACCGGTTTTAACAAGTGCAATTGTGCTTGAGAACGGCGAGGACGCCGTGATATTCCTGTCTGCGGACATGGTTTCGGTTCCGGCTGATGTTCTTCTGGCACTTCAGGAGAAACTTGCTTCAGAAGCTCCGGATATTCCCAGGGAAAAGATAATACTGAATGCTACACATACCCATGCGGGACCTTCCGCATCCGGTCCGGAAGTCCCTGAATATCCCAATACCGTGGATTTTCTGCCGGCTTCTGTAATGCGGGAAATTATTTCCAGCCGCATGGCGGATGCCGTGAAGGAGGCATGGAACAGCCGGTCCCCAGGAAGCATTGCCTATGGTTATGGTCACGCCATGGTCGGGTACAGCCGCCGCAGCATGTATCTTGATGATATAGGCAAGCGCGAGGAAGCCCGCCCGGGATTAGCTATGAATGGGCATGCCAAGATGTACGGCAATACCAATGACGATATGTTTGCAGGGTATGAGGCAGGAACCGACACTTTCATCAATATCATGTACATGTTTGATGAAAATGACAGGGTTTGCGCTGCTGTCATAAATGTGCCTTGTCCGTCCCAGACTGTGGGCAACAGCTGGTATCTTCATGCCGGATTCTGGCACAATGTAAGGGAAAAGCTTGCTGCCAGATATGGTGACATTACCATTGTCACACAGTGTGCTGCGGCAGGGGATTTATGTCCTCAGCAGCTGCATTATCTTGCGGCGGAAAAGCGGCGCTTCAGGCTGAAGTATCCGGAAAAGCTCAAGGACTACATGGAAAATCCCATGTTGTATCCGGAAGGTTTTTTCCCTGAAAAGTGCAATTATGATTGTCAGTATGATTATGATGCCATGGAGATGATGCGGACTAAGGACATGGGGGAAAGGATAGCTGCCGCCTTTGACGAGGTCCTTGAATGGGCGTCGAAAGACAAGTTGCATTCCCCTGTGCTGAAGCATGAAGTGCGTACCATTGAAATAGCAAGGCGGAAGTTTCCAAAGGAACTGGTTGAGATGGAGCGTGCCAATCATGAGAAGTTCATGGCGGAGGAGTACATAAGCGAGGGAAACAAGTATGTTGTCCTTCGCAATAACAGCGTTCTTCGCGCCAAAAGAATGCGCTGCGGCGGAGTCGTGGCCCGCTATGAGATACAGGACAGTGAACCAAATATCAAGACTGATGTGCATGTGGTCAGGGTAGGGGATGCTGCTTTCGCAAGCAATCGCTTTGAATTGTATATGGACTATATGCACCGCATACAGGCGCGGAGCCCCTTTACACAGACTTTCATAGTTCAGCTGGTGACTGACTGGAATGGTGTCGGCAGCTACCTGGCCACGGAAAGGGGAATTGCAAACAAGGGCTACAGCGCTACGCCTTACTGTAATATTGTTTCGCCTGAGGGAGGGCAGGAACTGGTAAACTGCACACTGGAGATGTTGGAGGATTTGAAGAAATGAAGTATTCGATGATGACTTATACAATGATGCGGCAGAAGGGGTTTACTCCTGAAGACTGCGTCAGGATTGCCGCCGAGCTTAAAATGGACGGAATTGACTGGGTAACAACTTATGGAAGAGATCCTGAAGAACTCAAAAAGATGAGTCAGGATGCTGGATTGACTGTTGCGGCACACACATTTTTCGCCAGGGCAACTGAAAATGAGACCATAGAGAGCGTAGCTGAAAGGTCTCTGGATGACGCATGCATTCTGGGTGCACCTGTGGTGATGATCCCTCCTGGGGCGTTTCCTGGTGTTACGGACCCGGCTGTGAGCCGTGCAATGTGGTGCGAAAAGCTTGCAAATATAGCGCCGCTGGCTGAAAAGCGTAATATTGTTCTTACCGTGGAGAACTTCCCCGGCGAGGACAGTCCATTTGTGACTGCAGCAGATTTTTTGGAGGCGAAAAGGCAGATACCATCACTTAAGCTTACTTTTGACAACGGCAATGCTGCATCCGGTGAAGACCATCTGGAAAGCCTTAAAAAGTGCTTTGATGATGTTGTGCATGTGCATTTGAAGGACTGGGATATTTCGGAAACACCTGTTGAAGGATGGCGCCGCATGAAGGACGGCAGGTATTATACTCCAGCCCTGATAGGAGAAGGGAATATTGACAGCCGTGCCACTGTCAAACTTCTGGATGAATTGGGATACAGTGGATTTGTGAATATTGAATATGAAGGCAACAAGTACCCTGCGGATGCAGGAGTGCGTCAAGTATTGGAGTATCTGAGAAAATGAAAGATTTCAAGATTGGTATTCAGTTGTACAGCATTCGTGAAGCCCTTAATCAGGATTTCAAAGGTGTCTGCCGTGAATTGGTGAAGCTTGGATGTGATGCTGTGGAACCCGCATTCTATTTCGGGGACATGGAGCCTGAGGAATTGGCTGCGTTTTTCAGTGAAATCGGACTCAAGGTCTGCGGTTTGCACAGCAGCAGCACGGCTGTCTCTGATCCGGAAAATGACATTTACCGCTATGTCAGGCTGCTGAAATCTCCCTTTATAACTTTCAGCTGCTGCGGGGACAGAACTCAGAAGGATTATTCCGCATTTGAAGCGGAAACAACGGATGTTGTGGCGAAGGCGGGAATTGCCGCTGCTAAGAACGGATTGAAGTTTACTTATCATAACCATGATCTGGAAATCAAAAAATACGCTGATGGATCATGCGGCCTGGACAATGTGATAGGTAATACAGATCCGGAAAATGTAGGTTTTGAACTGGATGTATACTGGGTGTCTGCCGGAGGGCAGGATCCTGTGCAGTACATCAAAAAGCATGGTTCCCGTATATGGCAGGTCCACATGAAGGACATGGCTGAAGACGGTTCC
>JAZURH010000439.1:0-8484 GCA_045606125.1 Lentisphaeria bacterium
GCACCTGCCCGTCCATGTCCGGAGCTTTCATGTCAGACGGCACAGCGGGAATTGTGATGGAAAAAGGCATTTCCTCCTGCAGCGGTTTGAAATCAATGTTGAATATTTTTGCTATTTCCCCCGGAGTCAGGGCTGTGTCATAGACCCTGAGCGACCTGATATGATATGAATCCTCCCACCCGCTGGGGGCAAACCATCCGTCCCGGTACGGTCCTATAAAAATACTGCGCACTATGTCCTTGAGAGAAAGAACCTGGGAGTTTTCAGCGATCTGCATGCCATCCTGATAAAGTCTGACAGTATTTCCATCCCATGTCATTCCAAACATGTACATGCGCCCTGTTTCAAGATGCGGGAAAGGATGAAGATAGCTTTTTTCACCATTGTAAAGCCTGAAATTGGCGCTCATGGCGGCAAAGTACTGGAACCCCATTGTAGTACGATTGGCCGTACGGAGATGAAGCATTGTCCTCATGACCGGCTCATGTTTCTGTTCCTCCATAAAGCGGCACTGGAAAAGCACAGTCCCCCTGTCGTCCCCCACAAGCGCAGCCGCAGGGATGGCAAGTCCTTTCGTGCCTATTACCAGGCAACCGTCCTCAGTAAAAGTTCCGTCCACTTTCACTTTACGACCCGCAATGTCAAGTGTTTGCGCCTTGTCAAATGTAACGGAAAGCGTCTCCTTCGCCGCAAGTCCGCATAAAACTGCAAAGATCAAAAGGACCGCAATCTTTTCTATTTTCATGATACTCCAGTGCATATATTCTTCTCCAGTTAAAAATCAATCAATAAATGTATGGTAATCCTGATAGTTGCGCCTTAAAAGAGCCGGAGTATCCAGCCCGTACGGGCATTTAGCCCTGCACTGCCCGCAATCTATGCAATCCTTTACCTTTTCTATCTTGTTTCGCCATTCCCCGGTCAAATGGAATTCCACAGGGCCCCGTCTCATCAACAGGCTTATGCGGGCGCAGTTTGCAATGTCTATCTTTGCCGGGCACCCGGCCATGCAATATCCGCATCCCCGGCAGAAATCCCCGGCAAGTTCCCGCCTGTCCCTGTCAATGCGAGCCTTCATTTCTTCAGTCAGCAACGGGACATCATCAGTGAATCTGAGAAACTCATCCAGTTCCCACTCATGCTGAATGCCCCAGACAGGAAGCAATCCGGGATACCGGGCCATAAAGGCCGCAGCAGTTTCAGAACTTGTTATAAGCCCACCGGAAAGACCTTTCATGGCCACCATGCCAATATCTGCATCGTATGCCATTTGGGGAACAGCCAGTTCCTCCTCCGTGGAAAGATATGAAATGGGAAACTGCAGCACATCATACAACCCGGAACGGATAGCATCAACGGCCAGGGCAAGCCTGTGATTAGTTATTCCTATAAAGCGTATCTTGCCCTGCTCTCTGGCCCGGAGCGCAGCATCATAAAGCCCGTCTTCACCACCGGGAACCGGCAGAAAAGGAGGATTATGGAACTGGTACACATCCACATGGTCAGTCCCCAGAAGTTCAAGGCTTGTATTCAAGTCCTTCTCCAATTCGCTTCCAGTCTTTGCAAATGTCTTTGTGGCAAGCACCACGGAATCCCTTGCACCCGAAAACGCCCTGCCCAGCTTCTCCTCACTGTCGGTATAATAGCGGGCTGTATCAAAATAATCTATTCCCCTGTCCCGGGCTTTGCGGAGTATTCTGACCGCCTCATCCATGCCGGTCCGCTGTATTGGAAGTGCACCGAACCCATTTGCCGACACACATAGACCGGTACGGCCAAGTCTTATCTTTCGCATTACATGCCCCCTGACAACTTTTCAATAAACAACTTCAACAAGCTGTAACATTAATGCCGCAGAACCTTTTTTCAATCACAGAGAACAAAAAAACTCTTTGCATATTCTATTACTTTCCCTGACAAACATTGTTTTTACAGATGGACAGACATTCTTTTCAAGCTCCCCCATTTTTTCATCATATTTCATGCACTATTTCGCATATCAGGCAGGACGATTTGGCAATTGTGAATTATATTACGGCTCTTATTCATAGCAATGTCAACTATTCCATATCCGGACATGCTTATCCGGACATGGATGTTTTTGTCTTTTGAGGAGAAATAATGTCAGGAGTTCTGCATTCCATACTTGAAGCCGTTGGCAATACGCCCCTTGTTGAACTGCGCCGCATGACAGATCAGGACTGCGCCAAAGTCCTGGTAAAAGTCGAAGGACTCAATGTGGGCGGAAGCATAAAGACCCGCACCGCACTGAACATGATCGAGGCTGCAGAGCGTGAAGGTAAGCTTACAGCAGGATCCGTAGTCATAGAACCCACCAGCGGAAATCAGGGCATAGGTCTTGCCCTTGTATGCTGCCAGAAAGGTTACAGGTGCATAATAGTCATGCCGGACTCGGTCAGCCGTGAGCGCTCCGCACTGATGAAGCTGTACGGTGCTGAAATCGTACTCATAAAAGACAACGGCAACATAGGCGAATGCATGGAAAGATGCCTTGCAAAGGCAGAAGAACTGAAGAACTCCATTTCCGGCGGTTTCGTTCCCCAGCAGTTCGAAAATCCAAACAATCCGGCAGTCCATGAAAACAAAACGGGGCAGGAGATCCTGGAGCAGATCGAAGACCTTCAGGTGGATGCATTCTGTGCCGGCTTCGGAACGGGAGGCACCCTGTCCGGCATAGGCAGAGTACTGCGCAGCCGCTTTCCGGAAGTTAAGATCATTGCGGCAGAACCTGAAAACGCAGCAATACTGGCAGGCGGAGCCATAGGTTCTCATCTGCAGCAGGGAATTGGAGACGGTTTCATCCCCCGCAATCTGGATCAGAACATAATTTCCGGTACCATGATAGTGACGGACGAGGAAGCACTGGAAACAGCCCGCAACCTGGCTCTCTTAGAGGGGCTGCCGGCCGGTATATCCAGCGGAACAAATGTGGCCTGCGCCATCAAACTGGCGAAAGAACTGGGACCGGGCAAGGTAGTAGTCACCGTACTGCCCGACTCATACGACAGATACTTCACTACACCACTTTTCGATTTTGCATAAGTGCGCAAGCCACACTCAGGAGGAAAAAGTATGAAACATTTCATGGCATTGGCGGCGGTTATAATGCTCATGGGGGCAAACATCGCAACAGGGCAGACAGGGCAGCACACCACTGTAACCAAGAAGATGACGAACAACCCCAGCATAGGGATAGTGTCTTTCAATGGTGATGCAGCAGCCAGAACCAAACTGGAAAACATACTTGAAAAATGCGGATGGTTCACAGTACTGAGAGGAGGTTCAGCCCGTACTGCAGACATTAAGCTGGCTCTCAATGCACCGTCCGCCACACAGCTGGCAGCCTCAATAAACGCAGGTGCAAAACGCTTTACCGCATCGCAGAGCGGTGAAAATGCAGCACTGATGCTGACGGATGACATTCTGAGGGAAATATTCAGGATACCGGCGTACTGCACAAAGAAGATATACTTCGTACAAAACGGTGCAAACAACAAGAAAGAAATCTTCTCCAGCTTCCTGGACGGAACCGGCCTGGAAAGGATTACACACAATTCAGCAATAAGCACTGAACCGAGCTGGGGACACAGCAACGCCATGGTATACACAATTATCAGAAACAACTCCCTGGCAATCGTTCTCTCGGACATGCAGAACAACAGGCAGCGCATTGTTTCCAATGCCCCGGGTCTAAACTCAAGCGCGGCACTTTCACATGACGGACGCCGCCTGGCCCTTCCCATGAGCACAGGAGGACAGGTGGATCTGTACATCATTGAACTGGATAATTCATCCAGGCGCACAAGACTTACAAAAAACAAGGATGTGGAATCATCCCCATGCTGGTCACCTGACAATTCAAAGCTCTGCTATGTTTCTGACAGGCTTGGTGTTCCCCAGCTGTATCTGAGAGACCTGAGAAACAACAGCGACAGGCGCATTTCAATAGGAAACAATGAATGCGTTTCACCTGACTGGTCCATGGTAAGCAACAAAATATGCTTCTCCTACAAGAGCAATACTGGACACAGAGCCATTGCAATGATGGACATGAACTCCCCCACGCCAGAAATAAAGATTCTTACCCATGCTGCCGGAGACTGGGAGGCACCTTCATGGGCTCCAGACGGAAGGCACATAATCTGCACCAGAGCTACAGGAAACGGATTCAGAGACCTCTACATAGTGGACAGCTGGAACAACGCATTTCATCCGATAACCCGCAACGCCAGAGTATCTCTTCCGGCCTGGAGGCCATAACAGGCTCGCCGTAATGAAACTGCGGGAAGCTGAAATAGTTGCCGTGGACTTTGAAACAACCGGTGCGGCAAAAGAAAATGAGAACCTGCCCTGGCAGATAGGATGCGCCCGTTTCAAAAATGGTTCACTGTGCAGCGGGGAATGCCTTTCCCTGTATTTGAAAGTCCCAATCACCCACAAGTTCAACAAATACACTCCGGGAAGATGGGCTGAAAAACGCGTGGAACTTGCTGCAGGAAGATCTCTTCAGGAAGAATGGCCGGTATTGTCCGGCTGGCTTGAAGGCTGCCTGCTTGCCGCACACAATGTCCAGGTTGAACGTTCAATACTGACAAAAAACTTTCCGCTACATACATTCGGACCGTGGATAGACACACTGAAAATAGCACGCATGGCATTTCCCGGCATGGAAAGCAAATCACTTTCCAATTTGCTTGAACACTTCTCGCTTATGGAAAAAGTCATAATCACATGTCCGGGCCTTGCTCCCCATGATGCCTGCTTCGATGCAGTCGGATGCGCATGCCTGCTTGAATATTTTGCCTCTCTTTCCGGATGGGGAGACGTGGATATAGACTGCATAGCCTCAGGCGTCAACCGCCGTTGAATCATGCACAGCAAAAAAATCCATATCATAATTATGCTTGCCGCCATGGCAGCCGTCGTTTCCGCTCCTTTCATCGGCAAGCAGTTTATTTCACCGGCAGAATTATTATCTGATTCCCTTGACGGAGCAATACTGCGCGGAATGCGTATGCCCAGAGTACTGACGGGACTGCTGGCTGGCTGCATTCTGTCATTCAGCGGAGCCTGCTTTCAAGCTCTCTTCCGCAACAATCTGGCCTCCCCCTACACCCTCGGTCTATCCGGCGGAGCATCGCTGGGAGTGGCTCTGACCGCTTGGCTGGGGCTGTCTGGCGGAATCTATGGAATAGGCACAAGCAGCATCGGTGCATTCACGGGTGCTGCTCTTGTGTCGATCGCCGTATACGCCTTCAGCCGTTTCAGCAGACGGGGGGACGGCAACGCCATGCTTCTTGCAGGCGTTGCGGTAAGTTTTTTCACATCAAGCATGATAATGTTCGTGCAATATGCCGGGCGCGAAGGCGAGCTGTACCGGGTCATGCGCTGGATGTCCGGCTCACTTGCCGTCTCCGGATATGCCCCGGTGCTTCTGCTTCTTCCTCTGTGCCTCGCAGCACTTGCCGTATCATTATTCGGCGGCGGCACTATACTTGACCTGCTGAGCACTGGCGATGACTTTGCCGCAAGCCGCGGAATAAATCTGAAAATTGCGCGCCTCTCCATATTCGGCGGCATATCACTTATGACAGGCATGGTTGTGGCGGTATGCGGTCCCATAGGGTTCGTCGGACTTATATGCCCGCACATGTCAAGATGCCTGACTGGAGCACAAAACACAAAATTAATACCATACGCAATGCTTCTCGGCGGCGCCATGCTTGCAATTTGCGATACAATAGGACGCTCCGTTGCGGCAGGAGGCGACATCCCGGCGGGAATAATAACATCCCTGGCAGGAGCGCCTTTTTTCATATTCCAGCTGTCAACAGCAAAAAAATAATCTTCATCAAGTTTTCATTCTAACTTTAACACTGCCGCACATAATTTGGCAGTATCTGACACTTAAACTGGGTATAAATGCAAATAAATAAAAGATCTGCTCCGGCAATATTCCGCAACAGATCTTTTATTGATGGGCACAGTTTTAAGCCCACTGCTGTATCATCCTGGCAAAGCCGACTGGATATAATCTTACATACCCCGTGCCACCTTAGATTCGCCCTTTTCCACGACAAGCACTGGAGATTTCACCTCAATGCGCTTGCCGGTACGGCGGTTTTCATCTGCGGTTGCAATGGCCTCCTTCACCATCTCCGCCATAGGAGCCAGTGCGTTTTCAACGCTGGCCACTCCCCGTTCTGCAGAGGCATCCTCCGGATATCCCATCACGCCCACCTTCACCTCAGGGCGCTGGCGAGTTGTGACGATCTCCTGTTTAGCACCTGAAAGAGAGGTGCAAAGCTGATATGCGTTCTGGTCATGACGCATCCATTCTGCCAGTTCCGGTTCGTCCAATTCAAGATTTTCAAGCTGCACAAGTTCGGGATGATAGGCAAGAAGAAGTGATGTTTCTGCATCTCCTGCATGAAAGTCGCCGCCTGTCCTTTCCGGAGGTTCAGGAAGACGCCAGTGATCTCCCCTGCGGAGGATCATTATCAGTGTCTTTTCAAGTGATGGATTAAGCCATTTCAGAATGCGCAGAGCCTCCTTCAACTGTCCAAGACTCTCTGTACCGCCGTGTCCCGGATATATAAGTATGTTTTCAAATCCCTGGCACACAAGGGATTCGACTATGTCACACATCATTTGACAGAATGTAGTTGGTCTCACATTAATAGTGCCGGGAAGCTGTCCGCCGGAAAAGCAGTAGTTGAGAGTCGGCGCAACTATGCAATCCAGTTTTTTGGCAAGGGCAAAAGCACATACCTCCGCATTGTGCAGATCCATACTCAGAGGGAGATGGTATCCGTGCTGTTCAACTACACCATAAGGAACAATGATTGTCTTGTTCGTCTTGAGATATTCCCGCATCTCCTTCACGGTCATCTCGCCCATCAGATTAGTACGCATCCGTCTTTCCTGTATAAATATAAGCAATTACTCTCTGTTGCCTCATCGCTTGAAGCAAAACTGCGCAGCCTGAAATCAAATGCAAAACCGCTTATGCTGAAAAAAAGGCCGCTCCCATGAAGCGGCCCGAATATTCAGACGACAGCGTCAGTACTTGACCTCTACGCGCTCGCCGTTCTTGTCAAATGACTCTCTTTCAGCAGCGTATATCTTGGCACCCGTGAGAATATCCTCATAGGGGAGATATTTCTGGTCGGAACTTTCACCGCGGACAGCGGAAATGAAGTTGTCGATCTCAACATGCCATCCAGTGGGCAGACCATTATCGGGCAGTTCGATTTTCTCCGGAGCGCCGGTAACGGGATAGAAATAGAATCCTGAACGATTGCTCACCAGAGTTCCTTCTGTACCGATAAGCTGGAAGCTCATTTCGAAAGGTGCGCTTGCAGGTGCAGACCAGCCGCCCTCTGCTGCAACGGCGGGACCGTCTGCATCAAAATGATAGATAGTAAATGAATGATCAGGTGTGCCGTAGCTGTTGTTTGTTCCGATACAGGTCACTGCTTTGGGACGCCCGCAGAAATAAAGGACCTCATCAATGTCATGCATGTGAAGATCAAGCAGGGAACCGCCGGACTTCTTGTCATCCATAAACCAGTTCTGCCACGCATTTCCATCAATGTTCGGAGAGAAGCGCTTGAAAAAAGCACTCTTGATCTTGCCGATCTTTCCTTCCTGAACCAATTCAAATGCCTTGCGGTATTCAGGCCATGCGCGAACGCAGAGACCAACTGTGAAGCACTTGTCACTGGCCTTTGCTGCTGCGATGATCTCCTCGGCTTCTTCAACATTCAGGGCAACAGGCTTCTCAAGAAGAACATTCTTGCCAGCCTTGAGCGCTGCGATGGCGAACTTGGCGTGCATATAGGTAGGAGCGCAGATATCGACTTCCTCCACATCGGGATTTGCGATAAGATCCATGCCGTCTTCATAAACAGCGATCTTGCTCATGTCCACAAATGTGTTCTGGGCACCGCCGATGTTTCCGATAACCTTGCGTATATCGCCTTTGCGCTTGTCCGCATCTGCATCAGCAATTGCAATGACTTCACTTCTGCCGCTGTTCTGATGGATATTGAAGTGAGTCGTCCCCATGAAACCAAAACCAATAATACCTACCTTTACCTTTTCCATTGCTGATCTCCTGAAAAAAATTAAAAACAACTTTGTTGAAACACATTCAGTATAATAAAATGCACAAACCCCAAAAAACAAACTGTCAGGACTGCATTTTATATTTCAGCTGCCGACAGTCAATGTCGGAAAGCAAGCATAAAGAACTTCACTTCTCCACAACCATGCCGTCGTATGCTACAATTATCCCCCGGGGATTGAAGTAGGCTTCAAAGTCACTATGCAGATCCTGGCAGTTATGGGAGAAATGAGTCGCGACCACTATGGAATCATCCTTAAGCATGCCGCGCTTTGCCATTTCATCCCTGACAGCCACCGTGCACCCAAGTCGGAGGCCAAGCGGTCTTAGGAAGA
>JAZURH010000440.1:0-5756 GCA_045606125.1 Lentisphaeria bacterium
ACCGCTTGGCCTCCGACTTTAGACTCTTGCCGTTATAGGATCGATCAGTATGGGCTTTTCAAGCTTCATATTCCCCACGTATGTCTCTATCTTGACAGGCTCAACCGTGCTGTCTGCATCCACATTGCTCACTGCATAGTATGCATAAATTGGAATATTTCCGCGCCTGAAACCGCATGTGGTGGAAGTCACCACTTCCTTCACAAAGCGGGTGGTAATGCCGAACGGAACTATGGGCAGAATCTCAAAGCAGCAGTTCATCCTCTTTGTATCACAATCAAAAAGCCATGCAAAGCTCTGCATTGCCCTGAACGACAGCTTGGGCTTGTAATTGTCCGGATCAGTTGCATCTATGACGCCCTGGGCATGTACAGTCCCCTTGAGATACCCGTTACCGATGTCACAGCACAGGAAGTAGGAGCTCATGTCAACATCTTCCCGCAAATCCGTAAGATAGCGCCGGGTAAGATAACGGGCCTGGCTGCCTTCCGTGCTCTTCCATCCGCGATGGAGAGTAATAGTCTCTGACGGTCTTCCGTTTTCACCCTGCCATATCACTATCTTGCGCCCGCTCCCGGCAATGAGGTCCCTGATGAACTGAAGACGCTCATGATAGTAAAGTTCAGGTATGCCCTGGTAAGGATGATAGGTGAATATATCAATATGCTCGGCGATGCCATTGTCAAAAAGCGCCTGAATATATTCGTTGCATATTGCGCAGCCTGCGATTGAACCTCCGATTATCTTTGCGTCCGGCTGCACCTGATGCAGTGCCTTCTCCGTAATCGCAACCAACTTGGCATATTCAGAAGGATCCTCCCACACAATGCGATGTATCATAGGGGCGATCTCCTCACTCTTCTCATAGGGCTTGCGGAAGAATCCAGCATTGGGTTCATTCCAGACTTCCCAATGGAACACTCTGTCCCTGAAATGCTCCGCCATGGCGCGGCAGTAATTTTCCCAGGCGCGAATGCACTCGTCTCCAAAAACCGTAGGCGAGAAGAAATAGGTATTATGGGGTGGAACTGGTTCAGCATCCATGTAAAGACCATTACCGAAAGACAAGCTGAACCAGGGACGGATGCCAGCGGCAAGCAGTTCATCGACTATATGATCAAGCCATCCGAAATCATATTTACCCTTTTCCTTTTCAGCACGGGGCCATCCTGACTGGAGACGGGCCCACTTCACGCCGGATTCCTTCATTATGGGAATCACCTTGTCAAAGTCATACCCGCACCTGTGATCAAGAAGTTCAAATCCCACGCCGAGATGAGAATCCTTCACATCCTTGCTGCTTACATGGGGAAGATCGCAGATATATTCAAGCTCGTCGGAGAAACCATCATACCTGGGATCAAAAAACATTTCATAGTATTTGCGCAGTTCATGCTGCCTTGGATTCATTTCGTCCTGGGGAATATAGCCTTCCACAGGAAGCTGACTTGAAAAATCCTTGCTCATCTTTTTCTCCTTGTATTTTTTGTCATCCCAAAAAATCCATGTGCCTGCGCACATATTCATCTTCCCAACCGATATTGAAATGAAGCCATTCAGTCCCCTCTCTCAAGGCAGTCCTCAACGCCTCGAAATACATGGGAAACTTGCTCTGGACAAAAACACGGGTTCCTTCATGAGAAGCTATCCATGCAAGAAACTCATCCAGATGCCTCTCCTCGACAAGCCCTGACTTGTAGTCATCAAAAAGTCTCTTGAAACGCACCATGTATTCGGTCCATATAACAATTTCCTTCCTGAAAGCATCATCAGGTGCCAGTGCGGCAAGACCGGCAGCCTTTTCATTCAACTCCATGTAGTCTTCAAGACGTGTACGGCTCAACAACGAAAGCGGATAGGGAATATGGCAGCGGCCGGCCTCTTTTACAAGCCGCTTCACGGAAGCATAGAACTCAGCGGCAGCTGCAGAATCCCTGCCGAAAAGAACTTTAAACAAAAGAGGCACGGCCTCATCGTAAAGTTCTCCTCTGGCGGCGCGTGCCATAAGTACGAAGTTCATGCCATACACTGTCCAATGAGTAATATGGAACTGAGTCATAAGACCGTTGACTCCAACGCCCTCATACCAATCTATCTCATGGAACATTTCCGTAAAATGTATCATGGGAAGCGAAAGATAGAAGTTTATTCCCATGTAGTACTCATATATGCGGAGCTGCCCCCCGCGGGAACAGGCGGCCCATGCCATTATATCGTCCGCATAATGGGAATTGATCGGGCAATCCCTGTCATTTATCTCGTGGTTAATGCAGCGCCAATATGGTGCCATGCTGACAGCCATTCCTTCGTCCAGGGTAAATCCCTCCGAGGGTGCGCAGTAGTTTATGTAGGCACCGAAGGAAAGGGTTATATCCGGTCTGGCGGCATGAAGTCTTCTGCCTAAATATCTTACCAAATCATGATATATCCTGTCCGCCTTGTAGACATGCTCCGACACACTGTAGAAATCACCTTTACGGTTAACATCATAGAACTTGGAGCATTCACTGCATTCGCACCATCCGAATCCATCATTGGGATGTATTGCAACGGTCCTGATCTCGGGATGAGCCTCGCAATACGCCAGCATGTTCTTTACAATCTCTTCCCGCAGTTCCACATTCGTGGTGCAAAGCTGCTCGCTGAGAAGCAACTGGCATTTGCCGTCATTGGACACAATGCGGCTGCCGTTTATCTCAGCAAAGAACTCAGGATGGGATTCATTGTATTTGCGTCCGGGGATCCAGTAATTGAAATTATGATGGCCACTTTCTATCTCAATTCCCCGTATGCGGGCCATTTCCTTCCATTCGTCCCTGCATCCGTCATAAAACTTCATCCAGGTTTCCATGTAGTTCAGCTTATTCTTGGCCATCCAGTCAAGAAGAATAGGCGTTTCCTCCTCGCTGAAGGGGAACTCCTGAACCAGTCCGCGAACTGACAGCTTGGGGCGTTTCGCCGGTGCAATGATGCAGTTGGCAGGCGGAATGGTCTTGCGGGCAGGCTCAAAGCGGTCTCTGCCCGGTTCAAAGAAATAATATCCTCCGATGCGCTCCGCCAGATCATAGACGCCATAGAGCAATTCAATGTCGCTCGGAGCGCTGATGACTATGCGTCCCTCCACGCTGCGTATTTCAAAAGACGGCAGTATCGGATCAATTCTCAGATCTGCATCAAGCCCATACTTTTCCATTTCAGACAGTGCCAGCATGTATGTTTCCATGCCTTCAACCTGCATAAGCGCATTTTTTGCGGCGGCGGCAAAGACCTCCTGACCAGCCTCGCTCAGGTGAACACCGTCCCCCTGTATGAACTTATTCCGGTCCTCGTCTATGACATGGTAAAGATCAAGCAGAACATAGCCGTTCTCCCGGGCGAACTTCCTGGTGATCTCACGATGCGGCTCCAGCAGTCCATCAAGTGAACGCCCCTGAAAATACGGATGGCCGTAACTGGGATGCAATTCATCCGTTATGGGCGGAAAAGTGCACACTATCACTTTGCATTTTTCAGGAAGCGACTCCCTGAACTTTTGCAAATGCTCCTCAAATTCGCTGTCAGGAACACGCCTTTCAGGATTGTAGGGATCATTGTTGTTACCGCCAAACTCTATTATCACAATATCCGGTTCATGGGCAAGCACATCCGTTTCAAATCTCGCCATGGTCTCCCTGGAACTGTTACCGTTAACTCCGGCATTAACAAGGTCAAACCCCTTTCCCAACATGCCGCGAAGCACCTCAAGCCAGGTTCTTTCCTCTGGAATGCCGCCGTAAGTTCCTCTGGTTATGGAATCGCCGAAAGCAACTATCGTTTTGCTCATAATGACACCTTACTGCTGACTGTGCAACGTCTCAAGTATGCCGTTTATATATCCCACTGCAAATATGTTTCCCTGCATTGTATAGCCCACATTGTCATTGCTTTCACCGGCCATGGTGGGCGTATGATCTGGACGCAGCAGGCAATCCGGAGCATGCTTTTCAGCATACTTCAGCAATTTCACCATGTCTGTGGGGCCATTGTCATGGAATGTCTCGCGGAAACAGTCCCTGGTTCCCTCCACATCCCTGAAATGCAGGAAGAATATACGGGATCCGAACTCCTCTATCAGCTTGAACACATCCTCGCCCATGGCGCGGAAAGTCGCCTGGCAGAATGTAATGCCGTGGCAGGGGCTGTCCACAATGGACATGGCCTTGCGATAAGCCTCGGCGCTGGTCAATATGCGTGAATAGCCAAGAAGCGGTGAGCGGGGCGGATCATCGGGATGAAGTCCCATTTTTACTCCAGCCTCCTCCGCTGCGGGCATGACAGCCTTTATGAAATACTCATAATTGGCCCAAACCTGCTCCTCGGTTATCTCCAAAGGCACATCATTGTCGATCTCGCGTATATCAAATCCGCTTGTAAGAGCACCGCCCCTTTCAAGAAGATCGTTCTTTGAACGGAACCAGCCCACTCCGGCCATAAAGTTATAGCACAGCAGCTTAAGTCCCAGGCGGCCCATATTTGTCAGCATACGCTGATATTTCTCAATATCTTCGTCCCTGCCGGGTAAACCCAGCTTTATGCGGGACATGTCAAACTCATCCCCTTCCAGGGCATAGAGCTTGAATCCTGCGTCCTGAAAACGATCCCTTACAGTTTTCAATGCCTGGTAATCTGATGGATCAGCAAGTCCGCTCAATTCCGGTGCAGCCTTTGTTATGGCATATTCAACGCCAAGCTGAGAAGCCAGTGTCCATTGCAGATTAGGCTTCACGGGAAGCATAAGTCCAAGTTTCATATCACACTCCTGTTGAAGCCAGGAACCCGCCGTCCACCGGCACTGTTATTCCGTTTACAAATGCCGCCTTATCGTCATCCAGAAGCCATTCGACGCATCCAAGAAGTTCCCTGGCTTCGCCGAAGCGCTTCATCGGAGTATGCTGCATAACATTCTTTCCCCTTTGAGAAAGTCCTCCATCAGGAGTGCAGAGATATTTAACGCTGCGCTCATTAACAAAAAATCCGGGGGCGACCGCATTGACACGGATTTTTGCTGTGGAATAATAGTTTGCCAGCCACTGGGTGAAATTGAATATAGCAGCCTTGCTCATGGCATACGCCGCAACTCTTGTCAAGGGTCTGTAAGTGTTCATTGATGCAAAATTAAGGATGGAACCGCCGCCGGCGGACGCCATCTGCGCACCGAATACACGACTGGGAATGACTGTCCCCACCGTATTGGTCAGAAGAACGCTTGAGAATGCCTCGATGTCAATGTCCAGGAATCCCCTGTCACCTTCAGGAAGAGTGCCGTTCAATTCCCGTTCATCAAATTCCGTGATTGTACTCATGGCCTTTATATTGTTGCCGCCGGCACCGTTTACAAGAAAACGGCACGGCCCCCATTCAGCCGCTACAGCTGCACCGATTTCCTTCATTCTCGCCTCGTCCGTAACATCTCCTGCCTCTATACGGCATACTCCGCCGGCTTCCCTTATCGCGGCTGCGGTCTTCTCCAACTTCTCTGCTGTGCGGCCAATCAGAACTACACGGCATCCCTTTCCCGCCAGCATGACAGCTATCTCAGAGCAAAGCGTGCCGCCTGCACCGGTTACTACAGCAACCTTATCTTTCCATTCCATAAACTTCAACCTCCAATTACAAACTGAAAATCATTTACCAGTACCGGATACTTCATCCGACATGGACTTCACTGCATTCAACAGCACCTTTGCAATCACATGCCTGTGCCCGCCGGAAAAATC
>JAZURH010000441.1:0-6118 GCA_045606125.1 Lentisphaeria bacterium
GTCAGCTGGTACAGCTGATTCGTGATTATATGAAACAGGGCCCGATAACACATTCAGTCCTTCAGGAAATTGTCCGGACCTGTATCGAGAAAGGAATACTGGTGGACTTTATGAAAAAACATGGAACAAGAGGTATAGAAATACTCTGTCAGGAAATGACGGTGGAAGAAGAAAAAGCACTCAGTTATGAAGATGGGATGAAGATAGGCATTGAACAGGGCATTGAACAGGGCATAGAACAGGGCATTGAACAAGGCATGGAACAAGGCATGAAAGCAAAAGAACAGTCAATAATCAAAAAAATGCTTCAGTGCAATTTGCCAATTGAAGATATTATTGCATTTACAGGAGCTAATCAGGAACTGGTAAAAAAAATCGCCAGCCAAAATGGGTAATTTTTAAAACTGCCTGCCTGAATAGAAAGCAGTTAATGCAATATGGATGTAAAGCTGGCAATTTTTATTGCCAGCTGAGATGTTGTACCCTGAAATCATGTGTTTTATAAAATTATGGGATATCTGTGAGTTTTTTATATGTATCATATAAATAATTAATCTTGATGATTTGCGCAATTCTGCGTATATTAACAACCCGATTTAGCTTGAAGACAGCAATTTGGAATCTAAGTTGAACATTTGAATATAAAAATAGAGAGGACCTATGAATCTGGACGCATTGGATCGCATGCGGCAAAGGCATTTGTTGTCAGACAATAATGCCTGCTTCATTGAAAGGCAGCATATTTTGCATGCCTGCAAGGAAGAGACAATGAAGCTTCCACCGATTCAGCGCTATGCTTTTCAACTGAGGCAGCTGGCTGAAGGCCTTTCCACTCCCCTGTCAGAAGATGATGTTTTTGCCGGTTCCATGGTGGAGGGACTTTGGGACCTGCCGGAGCCACTGCAGGTCAGAAGCGAATTTCTTGATTCCCAGGGGCATCTCACAATAGATTGTGTTTCACTGCTGCAAAAGGGATTGAAGGGAATCCTTGCGGAGGTGAAAGCCAATTCTGAACGCATAGGAACTGACGAGTCCCGGGATTTTGCTGCCCAGGCGGAAAGCTGCATCAACTCCATACGGCATTATTGTCTGCGTTATGCTGATGCAGCTGTCGCCGCCGGCAAGGAAAACATGGCTGCCGCATTGCGCACCGTCCCCTTTGAACCTGCATTTGATTTCTATTCTGCGCTGCAGTCTGTGTGGATGATGCAGTTTGTTTTAAGTGCCATGGTGGGACAGAGGGATTTTGCCATAGGCCGCATTGACCGTTGGCTGATTCCATACTGTTCCGGATACGATGAGGAGAAAGTCGAACTTCTTGCTTTTTTCTTTATGAAGTTCAATGAAATAAAAGGAACTGCCACGGACAATCATTTGACCAAACCCATACCATGCTATGCAAGCAACCAGTATATTGTGCTGGGACCGGATTTCAACTGCATTTCCGAAATGGTGGTTGCAGCCGCTGAAATGCTGCATCTTCCCCAGCCGGGAATCAATTTCAGGTTGAGGGATGATTTCCGCCTTGCTGGACGAGCCGCACATACTTTGGACTCCCAAGGCAACTTTTTTAATGACAAGCTGATATACAATAAGCTTCTTAACAGCGGATTTGAGCCGGATGTGGCTTCTGAATATGCCTTTACTGCCTGTAACAGGGTGGATATACCCGGCGTACTTCCAAATTTCATGGAATGGATCGATACATTCTGCGACAGTCCGGGATGGTTTATGCGCGCTGTTCATGAAGTACGGGATACAGAGGATCTGCTTCCCCGTTTGAAGCAGATTGCAGTGGAGGAGATCGAAAAGGACTTGCAGGAATACCTGATTGTACATGATGAAAGACCTGCATTCCACATTGAATCATTGTTCAATCACAGATGTGTACGCATGTGCAAAGACATAAGGCATGGCGGCGGAAACGCCATACGCTGGAAACATTGTATGTTTCCCGGTATTGCGACTATGGCAGACAGCCTTAATGCACTCCGGTATCTGAAAAACAAATACACTCATCAGGAGATATTGGACATTCTGGACAGTAATTTCCAGGGATATCATCAGCTCCGAATGGAAATAATAAATACGCTGCCGAAATTCGGAAACGGAATTCCTGAAGCGGATGCGGCCGCATCGGAAATAGCAAATCTGCTTATTGACGCCATGGAAGAGGCATGCCGCAGAAAGGGCTTTATTCCAATGGTGTCGCTATATTCCCTTCATCATCACAAGAAATACGGCATGAGACTGGGAGCAACTCCAGACGGGCGTCTGGCTGGAGAGTTTATCAGCGAAAACCAGTCTCCTGTTACCGGAATGGACAAACACGGCCCTACGGCTCTGCTGCGCAGTGTGGCATCCCTGCCTCTGGAACGCTGCATAAGCGGCGGACTTAACATAAAGTTCGGAACCAGAGTCCCTGCGGAACATCTTGAGGGGCTTATGAAAGCCTTCTTTCAGATGGGCGGAATACATATCGGATTTACAACAGTTGACAGAAAAACACTGGAAAATGCCATTGAAACCCCTGATAATTACAGAGACCTTCTTGTGCGCATAACAGGATTTTCGGAATATTTCACAAGTCTGGCTCCTATTGTCCAAAAGGAGCTGTTGGAACGAACAGAATATTGAAGGGAAAAATCATGTACGATTTCACAAGCTACACACCCACTGCATTGTTTTTTGGTGCGGGAAAACTTAATTCACTGGCACAGATGGAACTGCCCGGGCGCAAGGCCCTCATTGTCATATCCGCTGGCAGGTCAATGCGTGCTAACGGATATCTCGAACGGGTAATTGATCTTCTGGCGCAGAACAATGTGCAATGCGCTGTTTTCGACAAGATACTGCCGAATCCCATCAAGTCCCACGTAATGGAGGGAGCTGCCATGGCGAAGAAAGAGGGCTGTGATTTTGTCATTGGTCTTGGAGGCGGAAGTTCCATTGACAGCGCCAAGTCCATTGCCATAATGGCAACAAATCCGGGAGATTACTGGGATTATATTTCAGGTGGAACCGGCAAGGGACTGCCCCTGGCGGCGGCTCCGCTTCCCGTGGTCGCCATAACGACAACGGCCGGAACCGGAACCGAAGTTGATCCGTGGACTGTTATCACCCATGAGGAAAGGCAGGAGAAAATCGGATTCGGCGGCAAGAGCAGTTTCCCCGTTATAGCCATTGTTGATCCGGAACTGATGCTTACAGTTCCGCCGCGGCTTACCGCATTTCAGGGGTTTGATGCATTCTTCCATGCTGCGGAGGGATTTATTGCCAATGTGGCATCTCCAGTCAGTGACATTTATGCTTTGCGCAGCATGGAACTGATTTCAAAATCCCTGCCTGTGGCGGTGGCTCACGGTGACGATCTGGAGGCGCGCAGCGATGTTGCCCTGGCAAACACTCTTTCCGGGTTGGTGGAGTCTACATCCTGCTGTGTTTCGGAACATTCCATAGCCCATGCCATGAGTGCACTTTTCCCTGAACTTGCCCATGGAGCGGCCCTTATAATGATTTCGGAAGCATATTTCTCATTCTTTGCCGACAGGGAACCGGAACGCTTTGCTGAAATGCTTAAAGCTATGGGCGGCAATTCCGGCATCCCAATGGAATTCGTTGAAAGGCTGGTTGCTCTTCAGAAGGCTTGTCAGGTGTACGGTATGAAGATGTCCGATTACGGTATTACGGAAAATGATCTGCCGGCCATTGCTGACAATGCGTTTGCAACCATGGGCGGATTGTTTGAACTTGACAGGGTTAAACTCACAAGGGACGATGTTATTTCCATTTTAAGAAAGTCCTGGAAATAAGTACTTGAAGGTAAAATCAAAACTATTATTGAAATTACCTCTTTATTTTGATATGAGCTCATTCATCCAGGCATTGCTCTTATAATAGCTTTCCCTGGTGGAATGAGCCATGTCCGTTTCATTTATGATGACTTTGTCCTTTGATGGTATGCTGTTGAAGGCAGCATAGACCGAGGAGGGGCTGCATGTGCCGTCTATGAAGCCTACGATGACACGGACCGGGCATTTTATATGCCTGGCAAAGTTGATTGCGTCATAGTAGGGCAGCCACTGGTCGATTTCCTTATCATATATGTGTTCTCCATTCGGACCTTTGGTCCTGAACTTCTTTCTGAACTGGGGCCATCCGGCGGAACGACCCATTTCCGCACCGAAATGATCGCAGATGGCGGGTACATTGCAGACTATGGCGGCAAATCGTCCGGTCAGACCTGCCATGATAAAGCCGAAAGCCCCACCCTGGCTGCTGCCGAAGTAGCCCATGCGGGATGCATCGACTTCGGGTCTGCCCGCAAGCCATTCAATGGCTCTGGCTATGCCTACAATAGGACGGTGGAAGAATGTGGTCTCTCTGCATTTTCCGCCCTGATACATATAGGTTCCAGACCGGTTGAGTTCGGTGTACAGCTCTTTTAATGTCTTTCCCTCTGTGCAGGGATCGTAGGGATGAACGTTTATCGCCAGGGTTACCATGTCGTCGTTTACACGGGGAGAAGCGATTCCCGGACCCGCTCCGGGAACGGTCACTGTTGCGGGACGTTTTCCCGGTTTGGCAGGTATGTTGAGGAATCCGTATACGCGCCCGCCGGGTGCAGCAAAGGAAATCTTGTATCCGGTATGCTTTTTATTGCTGTACTTGTCCAGTTTTGTCATTTGGACATCCAGAGGGCATTCTTTGTCAGCTTTTTTGATTTCTCCCTTCCAGTATTCCATGAAATCTGCCGGATTTGCTGTGGACGGCTGTATTTTTTCAGGTTCAAAACCGGCTGCGCAGACATTGTTTTTTATGCTTTGCTCTTTTCCGTTTTTGTCCGTATATTTGCAGCTGACGACAAGGCGCAGAAAAGAAGGAGTATCCATGGTCTCCGACAGTGTCAGCGTCTTTGTGCTTTTCAGGTCTATTGTACCTTTTTTGACTTGTCTTCCATTGTCATTGGAGAAGATGTATGTCGCCTTGTCTTTCAAGGGTTCTTTACTGTCATCTGTGAAAGTGATCGTGAAAGTTGCTTTTTCCCCACATTTGTACAGATGATCGGCCCTGTCCAATGTCAATTTCAGTGTGGGCTTGGCTGACAGTATGGATACCAATGCAAGCAATGCGCATAAAAACGATTTTGAAACGGTCATGGATCAGAACTCCTTAATTTGATTTTTGTTTACCGTAAGTCAGTTGTCATTGAATGGATGTATGCAATCCATTTTCAGGCTTTGCCTTCGCTGCCGAAAAAGCGGATTTTCTGCCGTATGACTTGACGCATTGCCTCGTCCGGCTGCTTTCTCAGGACTGCCGGCCATGCTGCCAGATGAGGAAGTTTCTGCAATTCTTCCAGCATGGCACCATTCCACGCAGTAAGCAATTCCGAGTAGATATTGACCTTGCTTATGCCGTGGGCTATGGCAGCCTCCATTTGGTCTTCCGGAGTTCCAGAACCGCCATGAAGTACAAGTGGAATGTCTGAAATGCCTCTGATCCTGTCAAGGCGTGCAATGTCCAGTTCGGGTGCCTTTATGTAGACTCCGTGGGCAGTTCCGATGGAAACGGCAAGCGCGTCAACGCCGGTGCGCTCCACAAACTCGGCGACTTTTTCCGGTTCTGTAACATCCGGTCTGGGGGTTTCCAGGCGCTTGCGCAAAAGCAGAATGATGCCTGCAAGCAGCAGCATGAGAACGGCTTTGATCAGCTGCAGAATCGGAACACTGGTCAGAGACTGGCCGAAGATGCCTACTGTGCTATCCCCCATTGCGGCAATGATGGAGGTGCCAAGCGTCATGCTGATGAAAACCATAAGATTCTGAGACAGCGTGTAGAAAGAGACATGCGCGGTCCGGTCTTTGGGGGGCATGGTCTCATAATAAATATGGTTCACGCCGAAGCTCCAGGCCATGCTGAAAAAGTGCTGGGTCAGCCGCACCAGAGTCATCAGCCACAGGTAGTTATTGTGGTTGTCGAAGGCGTATGCCCCCACGGCTACGACTTCCGACAGCAGCACCGCCATCATGCACTTGCAGGCACCCTTCTTCCACAGGAATTTATTCCAGATCCGGGAGGTAAACAGCACAAACAGGAAGAAGGTGGCATCCACCAC
>JAZURH010000442.1:0-2593 GCA_045606125.1 Lentisphaeria bacterium
GGTATTCGCAATAAGTATGGTGCGTTCCATAAGGGAACGACCGCTGCGGGGGTCTATCAGTTCAGGGAACTCCCTGAGAACTTCAGTCATCTCATTACCCCGCTCACCGCAGCCGATATAGACTATGATCTGAGCATCGCACCATTTGGCGATGGCCTGCTGGGTCATGGTCTTGCCTGTGCCGAAACCGCCGGGGACGGCAGCAGCACCGCCCTTGGCGATGGGGAAAAACGCATCTATGACACGCAGGCCTGAAAGCAGCGGTTCATACAAAGGCAGACGCTTGCTGACAGGACGGCCGGAACGTACAGGCCAGTACTGATACATACCGAAATCCCTGCCGCCTGCACGGCATATAATGTCTTCGCCGCTGTAGTCGCCTTCTGCCCCTATGAACTCCACCTTGCCGCGAACACCGGGAGGACACATAATACGATGCAGCACGCTCTCAGTCTCCTGAACTTCACCGACAGGCATTCCCGGGGCAAGCTCATCGCCGATCTTCACTACCGGAACAAAATGCCACTTTTTAGACATGTCCACAGGAGCGGCTTTTTCGCCGCGGTTTATCATAGGACCGCTTGTCTCAGCAATACGGTCAAGCGGCCTCTGAATACCATCATAGATAGTACCGAGAAGCCCGGGACCGAGAAGAACCGAAAGCGGACGCCCGGAACAATATACCGGCTCGCCTGGACGAAGCCCGCTGGTGTTTTCATACACCTGTATAGTTGCGGAGCCGCCACGCACCTTGATGACTTCGCCAAGCAGACGCATTTCACCCACTTCTACGACTTCCTGCATCCCCGCATGCTCCATCTTCAGAGCCTGCACGATGGGACCGTTCACACGGCTTATAATTCCTATATGCTGTTCACCAGACATAAATCTTTCCCCTTGCACCATGCGCAGCGCCATAACACTGCACAAGGCGGCTTATTCAAAAAATGGCGCGCCATGCGCCGCAAAACTCATGCCTCGCCGGAAAGAAGAATGCGTATGCCATCCTTCATCTTCTGCAGACGGGACTCGTAGGTATTGTCATATTCCTTCCGCCCATCCGCAGATACAAAGCGTATACCGGCAGGAGCATCTTCGGACGGATGAAGCTCAAAGGAATAGGATGCTCCCGCACCTAAAACCTCAGATGCAATCGATTCCAGCCAGGATACTGTCACAAGACCGGCATCGGATTCGGGAAAGTATACAAGCATGTCCCCTCCGCCCATGGATCCAATGGCTTCACCGGCAAGCTGGGACATGGAACGCACATGCTCATCGCCGGTTGCAGATGCAGCTTCCTGTACAGCCCTGCGCAGCATGGCATCCAGCCTTTCCTCACGACCGTTCAGAAAATGGCGGCGCAACTGGGTCTCAACGCCCATAGCTATTGAACGGCACTTTACATCCATTTCCTTTTCCGCATCCGCAAGGCGCTCCTTGCGCTTGGCTGATGCTTCGGACTTGGCCTTCTCAACTATCCTGGCGGCATCGTTTCTGGCGCGGGCAACAAGGCGCTCAGCCTTCAGCCTTGCATCGCCAAGAATCTCGTCACGCAGTTTCTGTTCCTGATTATTGTCAACCATTGTCAATCCTGCTTACTGGAATCCACTATCTTGATCCCGACTGCGTCGTTGATCAACTGTTGAAGGGACTTGCGTCCCCTCTTTGCGCCCCATATCCCCGGAACCACAGCAAGATAAGGTTCCCTGGCAGACACCCTGTGGGCAGTCACCAGTTCCTCTATCATGCTTTCCACATCTTCCGTAACAAGAAGAATACCTCCCTCACCGGAAGCAGTAGCCCTGGAAAAAGCCTCTCTGGCCTCCTCCTGCGTGGACACGGCAACGCCCTCTATCCCCGCAAAACGGTAACCGAGGACCGTATCCACATCACCTATGATATGGTATGCCATGAAACCACTCCCGTGATATCAGATTTTGAAGACCAGGAAAAGGCTTATAAGAAAACCGAAAAGTGCAATACCTTCACCAAGTCCGACAAATGCAATTGCCTTTCCCAGCAGTTCCGGTCTTTCTGCAGCAGCGCCCAAGGCAGCGGCACCAACCTTACCAACAGCGATTCCAGCAGCCAGGCTGCCCAGACCCATGCACATTCCTATCGCATAGAAAAGTGCCGGATTTGTATTTGCGGTACCAGCAGAAGCTGCTGCTTCAGCTGCCTGGGGAGCGCCTTCTGCGTAAGCCAGCCCGCATCCGAGAACCATAACTGCAAACACAACCAGTCCAGCCATTTTGTTCATGTTAAACATCTTGCTTCAACTCCTTTTTTGATTTTTTTGGGGCTCACCCCGTTTTTATTTACAACCACCAATTAATGTCATTTTACTTTTTCAGACGGAACGGATTGTACTCGGTACCGCCGCCGTTGAAATATTTGCCGAAAAGCTCGTAATACTCAAGCCTGACGCACTGTATCATTGCAACCATGCCCTCAAAGCAGATGTCAAGTATGTTTCCGAAAATTATCAGAATCAGGGATAGTATGCTTCCGCCGGGGATCTCGTTCATAAGCTCGACTATCTTGAATACCGCCATGCAGAGAGCAGCATGGCTGATGGCAAAGGCGCCAA
>JAZURH010000443.1:0-14663 GCA_045606125.1 Lentisphaeria bacterium
CCAATGTCAAGAGCCTTTGTTGTATAGGACGGTTTGGTGGACTTTATGCCATCCTCATCGCCATCCAGATAGACCATGTAGTAGTCGATTCCAGTGTTGTCGTATGGTTCAGCCCATTTAAGGACGGCTGTGTACTTTCCTTTTGTCTGCTCGGCCGTGATGGATTCTATATCTATATTGTCCGGCGGTGTTATGTCCTTTATGGTGATGGTTTTGCTGACTTCTTCGGATTCATTGATTTTTCTGCCGTCACCGTCCCAGGCGATTACGCTGAACTTGATTTTTTCTATGGGGAGAATGTCCTGGGCATACGTATATGAAAGCTGCCCATTCTCATCCGCCTCGTATGCATCCTCTATTATTTCGCCATTTACAAGAATGGAGTAGTATGTGACCTTTACATTGTCAGTGAATCCGCTTGTTGTAAGCTGAACGGTTGATGCAGAAGTCTGCTCGACAGTCAGTTCGCCGGTTTCCGGGGCAAAGCCATCCAGGATTTCAAAGGAGCATATATCGCTTTCTTCACTGGCATTTCCTTCCAGGTCGTATGCAATGATGCTGAAGCTGTGCTCGCCGGGCTCAAGTACACCCGTAGTGAAGTCCAGTTCATCTGTCCTTCCTGCTTCCTGACCGTCAACATATATGACATAGTAATCAATTCCGGCTTTGCCGTTGAGTGATTCGTCTGATGAACGGCTCCAATACAGATCAGCTGTTTGTTTATCATAATTCGGCAGCCAGTCCAGTCCATCCACTTTTGTTGGAGGGCAGTTGTTTGGTACTACCGCACGCAGTATGGGTGGATTGTAAGTAGTATTCTGGTTTTCCATAAGCATATCCCTTCTATTCGTTAAACATTCTTCTATGCTTTGTAAAAAAGTTGAAAACATTTTACTGTACTATTAAAAAAAAAACTTGCAAGTGAGTCATTGAGGATAATGAAATTGATGAATGGAAGACATAGTTGTGATTCCCATGTGTTATGTGTTATTTTTCTGTGATAATTCTTTAAGCAGAGGGTTGTATTGGACAGTACAATGTATATAGTACAATGTTGAGTTTGTTTTTTATTGTTTTATTTCAGTTTATGATTTTTAAAAATAAAAGGAGGAAATTGATATGAAGGGAGCGATTGCCGCCGTAGTATTTCTTATATTGGCAGTCCCGTTGTTTATGTGGAACTGCTGCCGCATTGAACCGCAGAACGGCCAGATAGCTGTTCTTCTGAGAAAGACCGGCAGCGATCTGCCGCCGGAAAATGTCATAGCACTTGAAAAGGGACAGCGTGGAATACAACTTGAAGTCCTGGGCGAGGGACGCTATTTCTACAATCCATATGTCTGGTCCTGGCAGCTCATGCCCGTTGTGGAAGTCCCTGCAGGCAAGTTTGCCGTCCTTGTGCGCAAGTATGGAAAGGACCTCGAGGCAGGCAGGATAATTGCTGAATCGGAGGACAGCAAGGGAATTGTTCCGGAGGTGCTGGGCACGGGGCGTCATCGTATAAATCCCTATGCATACGAGGTTCGCATATTCGATGACATAACCATACTTCCGGGTAATGTTGGAGTGGTGACAAATCTTACCGGAAATGATATATTCACAGGCAAAAACAATGATTATGGCGTCAGGGACGGATTCCTGGTGTCCGATGACAGAAAGGGAGTGGTTGATGACATTCTCAAGGAGGGGACGCACAGGCTGAATCCCTTTATATACAATGTGATCTCGGTCAATATCCAGAGCCAGCGCCATGAGTTTACAGGTGATGATGCCATTTCTTTCCTTACAATGGACGGCTTTTCCGTGTCCCTGGAGGGTACGGTTGAGTTTAATATCATAGCTTCTGAGGCTCCCAGGCTTGTACAGGCTGTCGGTGACATGGAGGATATTCTAAACAAGATAATACTTCCTTCCGTTCATGGATTCTCCCGCATAGAGGGAAGTAAGAAGGGAGCGACTGAATTCATCGTCGGTGAAAGCAGGCGTCTTTTTCAGGAGGAACTTGAAAAATATCTGCGGGAAAACTGCCGCAAGTGGGGCATTGAGATAAATTCAGTGCTTATCAGGGACATCATAGTTCCCCAGGACATAGCCGGTATCATCAGGAAGCGGGAACTTGCCCAACAGGATGCCAGAAAGTATTCCGAGGAGATAAGGCGTGCACGTTCTGAGGCGGAACTTGCCAGGCAGAATATGCTTGCTGAACAGAATCTGAAGAAAATCGAGGCTGAAACAGAGAAGATGGCAGCCATAATCAAGGCGAAGCAGAGAGGACAAGAGGCTGAAATTGCTGCGGCAACCCAGCTTCAGGTGGCGGAAATCGAATACAAGACTGCCGAGGCGAATGCCAAGGCGGCGCTGTTTGCGGCAGAGGCCCAGAAGCGGGTCATAGCCGAGCGGAACCGCAGTGAAGCCGATGTCATGAAAAAGAAAGTGGAGGCCTATGGCAACGGGGAGAATTATGTCAATTCACTGCTGTATGCCAAGATGATGCCCAATGTGCGTTCTGTAATATACAATGGCGCCGGCAGAGGAGTGTTCGGGCTTCCTATAGGCAATACGCCTGCGGAAACTCAGTCTTCAGAGGGAAACGGAGGTGACAAATGAGCGATAACGATGAAATAAAATTGAGACCCTCCAATCGTGGTGCAAGATCAAAAGGCGCCGGCAAGGCAGCCGGGATGATAGCGCTGGGATTCATTGTACTGTTTTTTGGAGCATTACTTTTTTCTTGGCTGTGGAATACATTCAGGGTATATGTGCCTGAAGGATATATGGCTGTTGTGACCGCCAAGAGCGGAAAAGAGCCCGCTCCGGGAACCATTCTTGTTGAACGGGGGGAAAAGGGTATCTGGAAGGATGTGCTTCCGGAAGGAAGGTATTTCTTCAATCCCCTGCGCTATGAAACCCGCATAGTCAAGGCGATAACCATTCCCCTCGGACGCATGGGAATTGTTACATCCAAAGTAGGAAAGGAATTACCACCCGGTGAGATAATTGCAGTTGACAAGGACAGCAAGGGCGTATGGCGGGACGTGCTCGGACCCGGCGTGTACCGTCTCAATCCGGAAGGCTACAATGTTGAGATAATAGAGGCCATAAATATTCCGGCCGGATATGTAGGAGTAGTCACCAGCCAGACCGGCAGGCTTCCAAAACCCGGCGAGTTTGCAAAAGTGGGGGAGAAAGGTGTTCTCCGCGATGTGCTGCAGCCCGGCTTGTACTATATTAACCGTTACGCCTATCAGGTGAATGTAATTGAAATAGGCATGAATCAGGTTTCTATGACATCAAGCAGCAAGGGCGGCAGCGTCTTCAATACAAAGGCCCGTCAGGCCTCCAGTAATGCGGCGCTGCAGGAGCTTGAGTCCAATACTCTTCAGTTCCAGCAGGAACTCCGTAAGCAGAATCAGAAGTCTTCTCCCTCTGTGGCATCAATGTTCAGAAAAAGCATGGACGGCATGAAAGTACGGAAAAGCATTCCAAGGGAAGTGAATGCGTCGGTAATGGCGGACATGGCAGCCGAGAAAGAGAAAGCTCCTGCTTCCAGGCGCCAAGGCAAGCCGGAACTCAGTGCCGATGCGCAGATATTTGGTTTGAGCAAAGTGGTGGAATTCCCATCCAGAGATGGTTTCAAAGTGTCTCTGGAAATGACGGTTGAGTTTGAATTGCTTCCGGAGCATATAGCCAGGATATATCTTCTCTATGGCGATCTGCCCCAGGTGGTGGAGAAGATTATACTGCCCCAGGTATTGTCCGTGTCCCGCCTGAAGGGGTCCAGCTACGGTGCACAGGACTTCATTATGGGAGAGGCCAGGGAGACTTTCCAACGCGATCTGAGAGAAGAACTTGAGAAGACACTTGCAACAAAGAATATTATAGTCCACAATGCCATAATACGTTCAGTGGACATACCCATGGACATATTGCAGCCCATAAGGGCAATAAGTCTTGCAAGGGAACAGGACAAGACAAATGTGGCTATGCAGGAAACAGCAAAGAAACTTGGTGAACTCAATACGGAGACAGAACTCATAGAGCAGCGCCGCAGAGAAGTCAATCAGGAAACTGAGAAGCTGGTGGCGACCACCGCTGCGGAATGCCACAAGGAAGTGGAAACCATAGGTGCCGAGGCAAAATTGAAGGTGGCGGAGATCGGAGTCAAAAAGGCAGAGCTTAATGCCAGGACTGCAAGCTTGCGGGGCGAGACGGAAATCAAGGTCAAGTATCTTTCTTCAAACGAAAGCGCACTCGGTGAAGCCATGCTGGCTCAGGCCCTGGGCGGCGGGGACAGGCTTGCACGCCTGAAGGCGGTTGAAGCGCTGAATCCAAAGGTCGAAACCAGAGTGATCTACGCCGGGGAAGGCACGCTTTGGACAAATCTTGACAGTGCGGCACTGGCCATCCCATCGAAAAAATAAAATTGTATGGGAGGAAGACTGAAGATGAAAGATATGGATGATCTGCTTATGCACGCCGCCGGCGTGATGTCCATGATCAATCTCGGGTGCCGCCGGGTATCGGCGTTCAATGATCTTTTAGAAGATGAATGGGAAGGGCGTCAGTCTGCCCTTGAGTTCCTTTACAAAAGCGGGGATATGGCTGCCGTCATGCTGGCCGGAAGTATGGACTGCGGCAATTCCCTTAACGGATGCTTCCCCAGGGAAATCCTTTCTCTGGGACCCGTGGTGGAAGGCGCTGTTGGAGCCGCCCGCAGTGAACGGCAGATACTTCTGGACAATGGCACGTCTTCATTTGTGAATTGCAATGTCCATCTCCTTCAGAAATGCCTGGGTGAGATGCTGCGCATGGTTTCTTTTGCTGAAAACGCAATAGTGCGTACCTGCGACTGCGATATAAGCGCGGATGAGATGTCCCTGGTGCATTCCGAACTCAGAGCAGGGCGCTACTGCATAGTATGCGTGGGAGCGGCTGACAGGCAGTTTGAGCTTAAGGATTACCGCCAGTGCGCCGATTACTGTCTTGCCTCAGGAGAGGTGGATGGCAATATGCTCAAATGGGCTGGCATGGCTGCAATGCATGAGGGGGATCTCTGCATTTCATCAGATGGATTGAATGGGGGAGTGATGCTTCTGCTTCCGGTATCCGGTTCCGCTCCTGCAGTTGATGCCGGGGCACGGACTGTCAATGGCCGGAAGGAGACAATACTTCTTGTAGATGATGAGGATATGATCTGGGACGTGGTGCAGGGCATGCTCAGCGATATGGGATATAATGTGCTTCTTGCAGGAGACGGTCGGGAGGCCGTTGACATATACAGGGAAAATGCCGGTGAAATAGATCTTATCCTTATGGATATGATGATGCCGGTGATGAACGCCCATGAGGCATTCCCGTTGCTGAAGAAGATAGATGCGGGAGTTCGTGTGCTGCTTATGTCCGGCTATGTTGAGGCGACTGATGTGCAGGATCTTCTTGCATCGGGGGCCATGGGGTTTGTGCGCAAACCTTACACGCTTGCTGAACTTGCGCAAAGAATACGCAGCATTCTGGATCGGGAATGCTGAAAATCGATATGGAGAACTATGTGGTACGAAGATGATGGGACGCGGGGCATGCGTCTTGCCAAATATTTGTCTAACGCCGGAGTCGCATCCCGCCGACGCTGCGAGGAGCTTATTGCCGAAGGACGCGTCAGCGTGAACGGTGAGACTGTGACTACTCCCGTATGCCTTGTTCATCCGGGAAAGGATGAAGTGCGCTTCGAAGGCAGGGTGGTCAGCAGGGATGAACTGTGCTATATCGTGTTCAACAAGCCGGCCGGGTTCACCTGCTCGGCGCAGGATCCACATGCACGCAGGCTCATATATGAACTGCTTCCGGAAAGTATGAGGACACTGCGTTATGTGGGCAGGCTTGACAGGGATACGGAGGGACTGCTTATTCTTACCAATGATGGTGAATTGCTTCAAGGGCTTACTCATCCTTCGCACGAGGTGGAGAAACACTATGTTGCCGACTGCGAGGGAAAATTGAGTGAAAATGCCAGGAAGGCTATGCTGTCCGGCGTGGAAGATGATGGGGAGACGCTCAGAGCCCGCAGTGTCCGTGTGCGCCGCAGCCAGGGGGACAGGTCTCTTCTTGAGATAGTGCTTACCGAAGGACGCAAGCGGGAAGTGCGCCGCCTTTGTGCTGCAAGTGGTTTGAAGGTGCGCCGTCTGGCCCGTATTTCAATAGGTACTTTGCAGCTTGGCGATCTTCCGTCAGGCGAATGGCGTAAAATGACATCGGAGGAACTGGATTCCCTGCGCAGGCTCATAATATGAAAAACATGGATGCCCTGCCTTTGCATGAAACGGATTTCATCGTGCTGCGTATTCAGCAGTACGGTGAGCGTGATGTAATAGTCAACGGCATTTCCCCTGATTGCGGACGCCTGGGGCTTATGGTCAAGGGCGGTGCAGGTGGCATGAAAAGGGCTTTCCCTGAAGTCGGCATGTTCCGCATGCTGCGCATTGCGTTTCGCGAGACCGGAGGCGAACTGCAGCGTCTTGAGGAAGTACGGGAGATTTTGGGGGATTTTGGCGGCGTAAGCGGGGATTATGAAAAGTTCACCGCAGCCAACTGGCTTGGAGCATTTTCGCTGATGAACATCATGCCCATGCTGCCCCATCCTCATTTTTTCAATGCGGCAGGTGTGGCTCTTGGCAGATTGGCTGCCTGTGAACAAATTCCGGTCGAGGCGGTACTTACAGGTGCGTGCCTTGCCTTTGTGTTTGAGGAAGGCTGGCTGGCTTCAGTGATGGAAGACAGGGATTCGGCGTCCCGGTGCCGCCGATTGCTTGAAATGGCTGCCGGTCTGCCCGCACCGGTGCTTTCAAATGAGTGTTGGAACAGGCAGTTCGAATGGGTGCGCGGCATACTGCTTTCAAATGATTGCAGATTGCCGGGATAAAACATATAAGGAGGATTTAATCATGGCAAAACGCTTTCTTCTTGCCGGATTCGGTTTCATGGGCCAGGTTCATGCATATAACATTCTTCTGAATCCAGATATTGAACTGTGCGGCATTGTGGATGCCTCGAATCCTGCTGAACTTCTTTTGAAGCGCAGCGGAAACCTGAATGTGGAAAGGGTTACATGGAACATGATAAAGGACATACCCTGGTATTCCGACCTTCAGGAAGCTCTGGATGTCCTGCGTCCCGATGCCGTGGTGGTTGCCACTCCGACACGCTTTCATTATGAAATGTGCCTTGCCGCACTTTCAGCCGGTTGCCATCTTTTCACTGAAAAGCCAGTGTGCATAGAAGTCTCGAAATGCGAGGAACTTGTACGGTTGGCTGATGAAAGGAATCTTGTTTTCATGGTGGGGCACTGTGTTCGTTTCTCGCCTTATTTCCTGGTGCTTAAGGAGGCTTTTGATTCCGGGAAATATGGTCTTCTGCAGTATCTGCACATGACCAGGTACACCGGAATGCCCTCATGGGGAAGCTGGAGCGATCCCGCTGTCGCTTCAAAATCAGGCGGAGCCCTGTACGATCTTGTAATACACGACATTGACTGCGCCAGGGCACTGGCCGGTACTCCCGATGAACTGCATACCGCCCCATTTGTGGCGGAAAAGTACGGCAGGATGATAGTCGATACCACATGGCGCTATAAATCCGGTCTTATTGTGCGCATTGACGGGGGCTTTATCAGGCCTTCGTCGGTTCCTTTCCATTGCGACTACACAGCTGTGTTCGATGAGGCGACCATCTATACAGACCACGCAAGTATGCGCCTCTGCACAAAAGACGGCGAAAGACCTCTGGAATGGGAGGACAAAACACCAATGCATGCCGCAGAGATGAATGCCTTCGCAAAATACGTGCATGAGGGATGCATGCCGTTTGACTGCTCAGGGGCCGATGCATTGGAAACTTTGAAACTTATGGAGGAAATGTAAATGAGTGACGATAATTTGAAAAGATTAGTGGAACTGCTTGCAAATGCAAAGAATATAGCATGTCTTACCGGCGCCGGAATGTCCACGGAGAGCGGCATACCAGATTTCCGCTCCTCTAACGGACTTTACAATACAGTGACATCCGAGGAAGTGTTTGACATCGAGGCTTTCCACCGGGATCCGGATAGCTTCTACAAGGTGATAGGACCCCTGTACTGTGCTATCCTGGAGGCTGAACCCAACAAGGGACACAAGGCCCTGGCTGAACTGGAGGAACGATTCGGTAAAAATGTCCATGTGGCAACGCAGAATATTGACGCATTGCATCAGAGAGCAGGGTCGAGTGTGGTTCATGAAGTGCACGGTACCATGACTACCATGACATGCACGAAATGCGGTGCGTCCGTCCCCAGCGGCAATTTTCTTGAACTGTTCAGAAAAGGTGAAGTCCCCTTCTGCAAGTGTGGCGGGGTCATGAAGCCGGACATAACATTCTTCGGAGAGGTGCTTCCCGAGGTCCAATTCATAAATGCTAAGCGTGCCTTTGAAAAATGCGATCTGGCGCTGGTGTGCGGCACATCCCTTTCGGTCTACCCTGCAGCCTCCCTTCCGTCTTTCCGCAGAACCGGTGTGCCGCTGGTGATAATCAACAGGACTGAAACTCCACAGGATATGCAGGCGACGCTTGTCTTCAGCAGGCTTACCGGTTCCCTGCTATCCGAGGCGCTGTCTATGATGTGATTTGTAAACGGTACGGATACGGCGTTTGAGATTGAAATCACTGTTTTTGTTAAAAAAGGTGTTTTCAATTGAAAAACGGCATATAGATATTATGTTATCTATCGTTAGTTGCACATTTGTGTGTTTATAGTGTGTTTTTTTTGTATGGTGCGGCTTCTAAACCGCGCAGAATAGGTAATTCTTACAAACGAGGGACGAAACATGTGTAATGGCAAGTTGTCAGAAGGCGCCGCAGCAAAATTCGCTGAGCTGGACGCTTTCATTGAAGGTCTTGGCATTGATCCCAAAAACGAAAGGCGCCGCGGCTACCTGATCCAGGTACTGCACCGCGCCCAGGCGATTTTCGGGTATCTGCCGCGGGAAGTCCAGATTCATGTTGCCAAGAAATTGGTCCTGCCGGAGGCAGCAGTTTCAGGCGTTGTCAGCTTCTACAGCTATTTTACAACCGAACCCAAGGGCAAGTACTGCATTGATGTCTGCCTGGGTACAGCCTGCTATGTCAAGGGTTCAGAGAAGGTCCTTGAAGAAATCGAGCGCGTTCTCGGCGTCAAGGCCGATACAGTTCCTACTGAAGATGGTCTGTTTTCCGTTTCCGCTCTCCGCTGCGTCGGTGCCTGCGGACTGGCACCTGTGGTAGTGGTGAATGGAAAGGTCTACGGTAAGGTCACACCTGCCAAGGCAGTTGAAATCGTTAACGAATACAAGGCAAAGGGCTGATAAATGAACAGGATCACATCAAAAGAAGACCTGCTTGCCGTCTACAATGATTGCAAGAACAAACTCGCTCTGCGCTGCGTGAGCGAACATGACATCAATTCGACGAAGAAGGACATCCTCTGCTGCGGCGGTACCGGATGCCACGCTTCCAATTCCCAGGAAATGATGCAGAAGCTGAAGGACCTCATCAAGGCTAAGGGCCTCGAAAATGATGTCCGCGTAATCCAGACTGGCTGCTTCGGTTTCTGTGCTCAGGGACCCATCGTGAAAATCATGCCTGACAATGTGTTTTACGTTCAGGTCATGCCCGAGGACGCCGAGGAAATCATCGAGAAGCATATTGTCGGCAAGGAAATTGTCGAGCGCCTTCTTTATGTGGAACCTCTGCTGAAGGAACGCATCCATGACTACGCAAAGATGTCCTTCTACGCCAAGCAGGAGCGTATCGCTCTCCGTAACTGCGGACTTATTGATGCAAAAAACATCACTAAATATATCACCAATGACGGTTATCAGGGACTGGCAAAGTGCCTTTTCGAAATGACACCCCAGCAGGTTGTCCAGGAAGTCTTGAACTCCGGTATCTGCGGTCGCGGCGGTGCCGGATTCCCCACCGGTCTGAAGTGGAAGATCGCTGCCGGCGTCCAGGCTGATGAAAAGTACATCGTCTGCAATGCTGACGAAGGTGACCCCGGTGCCTTTATGGACCGCTCCATCATGGAAGGTGACCCCAACAGTATCGTTGAAGCTATGGCCATTGGTGCATACGCCATCGGTGCTCAGAACGGTCTGGTCTACATCCGTGCAGAATATCCTCTGGCGGTCTCCCGCCTGCAGAAGGCCATTGATTCAGCCCGCGAGCTGGGTCTTCTCGGCAAGAATATCATGGGTACTGACTTCTCCTTTGATATTGAGATCAAACTTGGCGCAGGTGCTTTCGTCTGTGGTGAAGAAACAGCTCTGATCCACTCAATGGAAGGTATGCGCGGTGAACCCACCACCAAGCCTCCGTTCCCGGCCAATATCGGTGGCGGCTACTGGGGCTGCTCCACCAACGTGAACAACGTTGAAACATATGCCTCCATTCCTATCATCATCACCAAGGGTGCTGCCTGGTATGCCAAGATCGGCAACTGGAAGCCCGAACTTGATGATAACGGCAACTTCAAGAAGACCATCAGCGGCAATGCCGGAACCAAGGTGTTCGCCCTGGCCGGTCAGGTCAACAATGTGGGTCTGGTTGAAGTTCCCATGGGAACCACCCTTCGCGAGATCATTTATGACATCGGTGGCGGAATTGCCGGCGGACGCGAGTTCAAGGCAGTTCAGACCGGTGGTCCTTCCGGCGGATGCATCACAAAGGAAGATCTGGATACACCCATTGACTACGGTGCCCTTATGCGCATCGGTTCCATGATGGGTTCCGGAGGAATGATCGTTCTTTCAGACAAGGACTGCATGCCCGCAATGGCAAAGTTCTATCTTGGATTCACCAAGGATGAGTCCTGCGGCAAGTGCACACCCTGCCGTATCGGAACACGCCGCATGCTGGAAATGCTTGAGAAGATCTGCGACGGCGAAGCTGATGAAAACACACTGGTCGAGCTTGAAAAGCTGGCCAACACCATCAAGGATACTGCTCTCTGCGGTTTGGGACAGACAGCTCCCAACCCGATCCTCAGCACACTGCGCTACTTCAAGGATGAGTACATCGCCCACGTCCGCGACAAGAAGTGCCCGGCCGGCTCATGCCAGAAGCTGTACACTCTGACCATCACTGACGATTGTATCGGCTGCACCAAGTGCAAGCGCAACTGCCCGGTCGGCGCCATCAGCGGCGAACTGAAGCAGAAGCACATCATTGACAGCCAGAAGTGCATCAAGTGTGGCGCCTGTATTGATGGCTGCCCGAAGAAAGCTATCGTCAAGGAATGAGGGGGCAAACAATGAGCAATGTAACCATTACAATCAACGGGAAGCAGATTTCCGTTCCGGCCGGCTCCACCATTCTCGAAGCCGCCAGCAAGCTTAACATAAACATACCTACCCTGTGCTACTGCAAGGATTTGGGCTGCGGCGTCAGCAACAAACCTGCATCCTGCCGTATATGCCTGGTTGAGGCTTCCGGTATCCGCGGTCCCCGCCGCATACTGGTTCCCGCCTGCGCAACACCGGTCAATTCTGACGGCGTGGAGGTTTTCACCAATTCACAGCGCGCCCTGAATGCTCGCCGCACTGTTCTTGAACTGTTGCTCAGCGACCATCCGAAGGACTGCCTTACCTGCCCCAAGAACCAGGAATGCGACCTTCAGAGGCTTGCCCATGAATTCGGCATTACTGATATCGAATTCCAGGGAGAAACTAACAGCTTCCCCGTGGACAACTCCAGCGAAGCCATCATGCGCGACCTTTCAAAGTGCATCATGTGCCGCCGTTGCGAAACAGTCTGCAACAAGGTTCAGACTGTCGGCGCTCTGACAGGCGTGGGACGCGGATTCAGCGCCAAGGTCGGTACTGCCAGCATGATTCCCCTGGCTGATACTTCCTGCACATTCTGCGGTCAGTGCGTTAATGCCTGCCCGGTCGGCGCCATCACCGGCATCAGCTATGTGAAGAAGGTCTGGGCTGCCATCAATGATCCCAGCAAGACTGTCATAGTTCAGACTGCTCCTGCAGTCCGCGTTGCTGTCGGTCAGGAATTCGGCTTTGAACCCGGCACTCCCATCACCGGAAAGATGGTGGCTGGTCTTCGCGCCCTGGGTTTTGACAAGGTATTCGACACCGATTTCGCCGCCGACCTTACCATCATGGAAGAAGGTCATGAGCTTATGGAACGTGTCAAGTCCGGCAAGAATCTGCCTATCCTGACATCCTGCTGCCCCGGCTGGATTAACTTTATCGAGCACAACTATCCTGATCTGCTCCACATTCCTTCAAGCTGCAAGTCACCGCAGCAGATGTTTGGTGCGATCGCAAAGAGCTTCTATGCTGAGAAGATTGGCGTGAAGCCCGAAAATCTGGTGGTTGTTTCAATCATGCCCTGCCAGGCCAAGAAGTACGAGGCCGCACGCCCCGAGTTCTCTCATGACGGCGTGAAGGACGTGGACTATGTTGTTACAACACGTGAACTCTGCCGCATGTTCCACGAAGCCGGAATCAATCTGGCCAATATGGATGATGAGGACTATGACAGCCCCTTGGGTGAATCCACAGGTGCTGGCGTTATCTTCGGTGTCACGGGCGGTGTTCTGGAGGCAGCTCTCCGTACAGTAGCCAGTGTTCTGGGCGGCAAAGACATTGCCGGCGATGCAATCAACTTCCGCGCAGTCCGCGGTCTTGACGGCATCAAGGAAGCCACAGTTGAACTGGCTCCCGGCGTCAAGGTAACAGCAGCAGTTTGCTCCGGTCTGGGTAATGCCCGCAAGGTTCTGGACATGGTTCGCGAGAATCCCGACCGTTTCCAGGCAATTGAAATCATGGCATGCCCCGGCGGCTGCATTAACGGCGGCGGTCAGCCCTTCCTCCATGGAAACCGCGACCTGCTGGACAAGCGCATGAAGGGACTTTATGACGAAGATGCGGGCAAGCCCATCCGTCTGTCCCATAACAATCCTGACATCCAGGCTCTTTACAAAGACTTCCTTGGCGAGCCTGGAAGCGAGAAGGCACATCACCTGCTCCATACCACATATCACAACAAGTGATAATGTGATTGCGGGATAAGTACCCCGCACATTCAAGCCTCCGTCTTTTTTTTGGGCGGGGGCTTTTTTATTCGGGGAGTTAATTTGGCAAGTTTTAGAATACGTATAATATTATGCGCTATCGCATGAAACTGAAGTTCAGATATTTTTTCGTAAGGAGGTAATTATGCAGGGACAATGCCCAAGTTGCAAAGGTCTTTTTGAAACTTAGCCTGAGTGGCTTGGAAAGAATGCGGAATGCCCTCATTGCCATCAATCCATAATCATAGAACAATATATGCAGAATAACTTCAGTGGTGGAGGCAGTGCAGGATGTTTTGCTCCCGCAGATGTGGGCTTGCGTTTTTTGGCTTTGCTTATAGATGGCCTGGCACTCGGTATTGCAAGTTTTATTATAAGTGCAGTTGTGGGAGTAGTGTTTGGATTTCTGTTGGGTGATGCGGGTATCGTTATTGCTCAAGTTTTGTGCCAGTTATTAGGACTTGTCATTGGTCTTGGATATGAAGTGTATTTCCTTACTCAGCACGGTGCAACTCCTGGAAAAATGTGCTTTGGTATAAAGGTGCAGCATCGGGGACAGAATCTTACTGTTCCACGAGCAATTGGCCGCTTTTTTGCCAGATACCTAAGTCTGATTATTTGCTATGTTGGATTCATACTTGCATTCTTCAATCCGGAGAGAAAAGCTTTGCATGATACGCTTTGCGAGACTCTTGTTGTAAAGACAAAGTAACTGCATATCTGTAAAAAATAGGGGCTTCCGTTGTTGAATAACCGGGAGCCCTTTTTTTACAGGGATGTGGTTTTATATCATTTTTTGCCAAGTTTTTTCAGGCGTTCCCCGTCAAGGCGCAGCTGCACCCATTCATTCTGCTGACGGGCGCCTATAGAATCATAGAAGTCCAGGCTTGGAGTATTCCATTTCAGGCAGCTCCATTCCACCCGCCCCCAGTCATTTTGCACGGCTAATTCAGCAAGTCTTTGAAGAAGTGCTTTTCCCAGTCCCCGTCCCCTGAAATCGGGGCGAACATACAGGTCTTCCAGATATATTCCCGGGCGTGCAAGCCAGGTGGAGAAATTGTTGAACCAGAGTGCCATGCCAACCGGTGCCCCTTCACATTCAGCTATAAGTACCTTTGCATAGCCAAGTTCAAAAATGTTTTTGCGCAGCAGTTCTTCTGTTGAATGATCTTCATGGGCTGCTTGTTCATATTCGGCAAGTTCCCTGATGCACTGTTTTATGAAGGAAATGTCCTCTGTTGAAGCGAATCTTATTGTATTCATTCTTGTGTTTTTTCCTTTGCTGTAATGCTTAAAAAATCATCGTTAATTTAATCATCTATTTTTCGGTGTGCAATATTCTTTGCCTTATTGAACCATCAATATGGCTTATATCTCCATTTGCATACTCATAAGCATAAAATCACAATCATCAGAGGTGATTTCAACAACATGATCGCACAGTGCGTCGACATTAACTCATAGGTTTCGAGTCGTTGCATTAGTTACAGCGCCCATCTCCTTGCGCAGTTTGCGCCATTTTTGAAATTATCTTATTAAAATACTCCTGAAAATCTTAATTTGTGGT
>JAZURH010000444.1:0-2440 GCA_045606125.1 Lentisphaeria bacterium
AAAGCTGGGTATGATAAGATTTCCCCCTCTCTTGGCAGTTGAAGTTATCACATCCTCAAGCTGCGCCGGTATGTCTTCCTGGGGGCCATGTATTCTATCACCGTAAGTTGATTCGCAAACCACATAATCAGCCTGTCCTATCATGGCCGGATCCCTCAGGATCGGCATGTGCCATCTACCAACATCACCGGAAAATACTATGTGCCTCTCGTCATTTCCGTCCTTTACAATGACTCTCACACTTGAAGCACCCAGAATATGCCCAACTTCAATGAACTCGGCAAAAATTCCGTCACCGATTTCCACAGGAATATTATAGTCACAGGGACTGAACAGTGGAAACACCTCCTCAGCCTCTTCCGTTGTGTAGAGCGGAACTACGGGATGGGGTCCCTTGCGCCCTTCCCTTTCATGCCTTTTCCTTTTGAACTGGGCATCTTCTTCATTTATCTTGGCACAATCCAGCATAACGATTTTTGCAATTTCGATGCTGGCCGGCGTGGCGTAGATAACGCCTCTGAACCCGTCTTTAACCAGGCGCGGCAGAAGTCCGCAGTGATCAAGATGAGCATGGGTAAGAAGAACAGCATCTATATCGGACGCGGGAACCGGAAGCTGCTCCCAGTTGCGGTCCTTGAGATGATGTTCCTGATACAACCCGCAGTCAACAAGAATCCTGACACCATTTGCCTCAAGCAAATACTTAGAACCGGTAACATTCTGGGCGGCTCCATAAAAACTGAGACTTAACTTCATGATGCACCTCCTTTGCTGCCAGAAATACCGTACGGCATTTCCTGTGGTGAAAAAATCCGACTTTTCAGTCAGCCCTGGGCACTCCCAGGAACCCTTCATTCATCCATACGGGTTCATAGCCTCTGTCCGTTAAATAACGGAGACCGGTGGCTATGCGCTCACTGTGATCGGGGCGATAATTAAAGTAATATGGCCAGAAATACTGCTCGTGGGTCAGAAGATCAATGAACTCAGCATTGTCCGGGTTCTGCAGCTGCGGTTCAAGTACAGGGACCACCTGCTCCACCGGCGTATTGTTGAAAACTATGTCGGTATGAGTAAAAACTATTCCCGATTCCCAGTCCATGATCGCATCATGGTTTTCCATGTAGGCGCAGCGCGCTTCATCCAGCCCGCAGCTGACAATATAGCGCTGCTCGTCCCTGACAAAATATCCGCTGAGGGCATTGACGCCTTTTTTATGCAGCATGCCGAAAACAGACGGCAGAAGCTCCCCCCAGTGCACGATTGTCGGGACCGTCCACGAAGCTTCACCTGCAAAACGGTTCACATGCTCATGTATGAGTTCGTAGTCCCTCTCAACCTTTTCGGGCAGGGCATACTGGTAGGGCCTGTCCGGAAACTCACACTGGGCATGCCATGTCATCCTGAGCCAGTCAGAATTATCCTCGAACTGAGACTTCCATTTGTCCGGGACATTTGAAAGATTGAACTCCCGTTCCGGTGTCTCATAGAACAAGTTCAATGTGAACTTGGTCCCGAACTCGTCATGAAGTTTCTTCAGCTGCCCCAGATAGAGATTTTCAAATATGTTCTCTGTAGGATACAGGCACATATCCCTGAGGAAAAATATATTATCATCTATCGAAAACCTGTAGCGGGGGCGCGAATATCTGTCCCACACCACCCTGACCGTGTGTTGCGACTGTCCCTGAACGCCAGCTGCCTCAGCCGTGATCATATTGTCGAACTTTGTAAGCTTCACTTCCGCGGAAAAAAGCTCCCCGGAACGTCTTGCAATCACGCCGTTTACCTTGACCTCTGAACAGTTGGGCGCGGAACCGGTCACTGTTATAGTGAGGGATGATTCATCTTGACGACCATGTCTCCAGTTAAGAACGGCTCCATTAAACGGAAAAGTTATATGTATCATTTTCTTGATGCTCTCCTGTAAATCGCAACAATGTTTCCTTTAATCATATCAGTATGGTACTGTAAACAGCACTCTGCTGTATGGCAAACGCTTTTTTCATTTTTTTTCATTGTCTTCACGGCAATTAAAGACTGAAATACTTCCACCCGCGTAAAATCCATCATTCCAGGCTGCTTTCCGACTATAAATCAGCCGTGCCGCAAAGCATTCGCCATCCAATTTCATGCCGCCGCAGGAAATTATGCTCCTTCGTTTGGATTTTAACGGCAAATGTCTTATATTACGCCGGAATGACAAAAATGTACATTGCGGGACACGGTATGTTTGCAAAAATAGAAGAATTAACGGCAACCCTGGCAAAAGGCGGGATGATAGTCCTTACTGATGATGAAGACAGGGAAAACGAAGGCGATATAGTCGTGGCGGCGGAAAAAATGACGCCCGAAACCATGAACTTCCTCGTGACACACGCCAGAGGGCTTGTATGCGTGCCTATAACAAAGGCCAGATCCATAAGTCGGATCGTAGCCA
>JAZURH010000445.1:0-3186 GCA_045606125.1 Lentisphaeria bacterium
CAGAAGCGATTCTTCGATCAAAACCTGATGGACCATGCTGGCATGCAGTCCACGGGATGCGATAGTGCGCAATTCCTCCTTGTTGTAGCAGAAACCTCCGCCTGTTCCGCCCATGGTGTATGCGGGGCGGACCACTACCGGGAATCCTATTTCTGCGGCCGCCTGTTCTGCATCCTCAAGGGTGTTGACAGCCCGGCTTCTTGCCATGCCGATGCCCAGTTCGTTCATGGTGTTCTTGAATTCCGTTCTGTCTTCGCCGCGTGCAATGGCGTCTATCTGCACGCCTATGACCCTGACGCCGTATTTTTCAAGTATGCCTGCTTCAGCAAGTTCTGATGCCAGGTTGAGAGCTGATTGCCCTCCCAGATTGGGGAGAAGTGCATCCGGCCTTTCTGCGCTTATGATTTCCTCCATGCGGGTGAGGTTGAGGGGCTCGATGTATGTCTTGTCCGCTATGCCCGGGTCAGTCATGATCGTGGCTGGATTTGAGTTCACGAGCACGATTTGATACCCAAGGCTTCGCAGTGCCTTGCATGCCTGTGTTCCGGAGTAGTCAAATTCGCAGGCCTGACCGATGATGATGGGCCCAGAACCGATGATCATTACCTTCTTGATGTCTTCACATTTTGGCATTTCAATCCCTCTTGCGCAAATACCTGTTATATGATCCTGTGTTTATTCGTCTGTTTTCCGCTGCTTTCAGCTGAACAATGCGTCGGTATAGCTTTGCGGGTCAAAAGGCTGAAGGTCATCGACCTGCTCGCCAAGCCCCACAAAGCGCACCGGATGTCCCAGCTCCCGTTTTATTGCAACTGCTATTCCTCCCTTTCCGGTGCCGTCAAGCTTTGTAAGAAGCAGACCGGAAATGGGGAATATCTTGCCGAATTCCTTCGCCTGTACAAGTGCATTTGTACCTGTGGAAGCGTCTACTGTCAGCCACACTTCGTGAGGTGCATCCGGCATTTCCTTTGCAATTACGCGCTTGATCTTCGACAGTTCGTCCATAAGATCTTTTCTTGTATGCTGGCGTCCTGCTGTGTCTATGAGAACATAGTCACATTTTCTTACAACGCCTGATTTCACCGCGTCGAAGGCGACAGAAGCAGCATCCCCTCCAGTCTTGCCGGTTACGACCGGACATCCCAGGCGTTCTCCCCAGATGCGCAGCTGCTCGGAACCGGCTGCACGGAAGGTGTCACCTGCACCGAGAATGACGGATTTTCCCTGCTTCATGTAGTAATGGGCAAGCTTGGCGGTGGTAGTTGTCTTGCCGCTGCCGTTTACTCCCACCATGAGAATGACTGCGGGACGCCCGTCCGCAGGGAAGTTGAATGTGGGCTCCGGTCCTTCGTTTATTATTGCAAGCAGTCTGTTCTTGGCTGCATTGATAATATCTTCTTCCGTGCCTATGAGTCCTCTTTCATATCTGTCGCGTATGTCTTTTACCAGTTCTTTGCTGACGGAAACTCCCAGGTCAGTTGAAATAAGGGCCTTTTCCAGCTTTTCATAGGATTCCTCGTCCCATGACTTGATGTCGCTGAAGATACTTTTTATGCTTCTGACTAAAGTGGTCTTGGTTTTTTCAAGACCCCGTTTGAAAATGTCAAACAAGCCCATTTACTTACCGTCCTTTGGTGCGTTCTTGCTCTTTTTCCCGCAGTTTGAGCGTATCTTGTCAAGCACTCCGTTGATAAATCTCGGGGATTTGGCTTCGCCGTATTGCTTTGCCAGCTCGACAGCCTCATTTATTGTCGTGGCGGCTGAAACCTTTTCAAGATGCAGCAGTTCATAAGCGGCCAGGCGCAGTATGGCTCTGTCCGCCAGGTCCATTCTCTGTATGGACCAGTTTTTTGCGGCATCTTCTATTGCCTGATCTATTTCGTTTGTGCATGCCATTGCGCCCGAGGTCAGCTCTCTGGCAAAGTTTACTGCTTCTTCCAATTCAGACTGGAGAGGCGCATCGTCGCATTCTTCGTCATCCAATGTTGCAGATTCGGTAAACATGGTGAAGTTCTGCTCGTCCCATGTCCAGTCATTCGCTGAATCAGCCTGAAACAGATACTGCATGGCCAGCACTCTCGCGAGATGCCGTCTTTTTGCGAATGCCCCGGAACGCTGCTGTTGTTCACGTGCGAGCCATTCCTGCTGGCGTTTTTCAATGTCCAATGGCATTTCTGTATTTTCCGCTTTGTTTACAGGTTTTTAAGGAGACTGACCATTTCAATTGCTGTTTCGGCGGCTGATGAACCTCTGTTTCCCGCCTTGCATCCTGAGCGCTCTATGGCCTGTTCTATGTTTTCGGTAGTGACAACGCCGTATATTACCGGCAGGCCTTTGTCAAGTGATATCTGAGCCAGTCCTTTTGAAACTTCAGCATTGACGAAGTTGGCGTGTGCCGTGGATCCCTGTATAACGACTCCGAGTGCGATTATGGCGTCCACTTTGCCGGATTCGGCCATTTTCTTGCATACCAGCGGTATTTCGTAGGAGCCAGGCACCCACGCCACGCTTATATCCTTTGCTTTTGCGCCATGGCGCAAAAGGGTGTCAACGGCGCCGTCAAGGAGCTTGCTGACAAAAAAGCTGTTGAAGCGTGCGCATACAATACCTATTTTCATGCCGTTGGCGTTGAGCATACCTTCGTGTGTAACAATTTCGCCTGTCATTTCTGCAGCTCCTGTGTTTTTATCGTTATTTTGTTGTTCAGTTGTTTTTATGCCGCTTTATCAGAGCATGTGTTCCATGCGTTCCTTTTTGGTCTGCATGTACTTTTCGTCATATTTTTGTGATGGTATTATCAGCGGTTCCCTGCTTGTGATCTCCAGGCCGTGTCCCTCCAGGCCAACCAGTTTCTTCGGGTTGTTTGTCAGCAGGCGTATTCCCTCCACACCCAGCGAGCGCAGTATCTGAGCGCCTATTCCGTACTCTCTCAGGTCGGGAGCCAGTCCCTGGTAGGTGTTTGCGTCCACCGTGTCCAGTCCTCTTTCCTGCAGATGGTAGGCGTGAAGCTTATTTTCCAGTCCTATTCCCCTGCCTTCCTGGCGCATGTAGACTATTACTCCGCTTCCGTTTTCAACTATGCGCTGCATGGCTGTGTCCAGTTGTTTACCGCAGTCGCAGCGCAGTGAGTGGAAGGCGTCACCTGTCAGGCATTCGCTGTGTACTCTTGTGAGCACATCCTTTTTG
>JAZURH010000446.1:0-2324 GCA_045606125.1 Lentisphaeria bacterium
AAAAAACAGCTTTTCGCTCATCAGACTCCGTTCCTTTCAAAGAACAAATTTCACGGGAAATTATAACAAAAAGAACAGGCTAATGCAATAAAAAGCACTGTTCTTTCCATACCGGATGATGTATTTTTCGTGTCTTCTGTATGCCGCATGCGCCGAAACAAACGTGCATGTTGCAATAACCGACCTGAACCGCACCAAAATCGACGAGCACCTTCAAGTCATCCTTATGTGCGTGTTGCAACCTTACGAGAGCGACAAGGCTATCAAGCAAGTAAACCTTCAAGTCATCCTTATGCGCGTGTTGCAACTCAGCAGGGCATCTGCGATAGCACCTATGCGCTCCTTCAAGTCATCCTTATGCGCGTGTTGCAACATACGGACGGTACAGAGACCAGATGGGCGACTGGCACCTTCAAGTCATCCTTATGCGCGTGTTGCAACGGCAAAACTGCACAAAAAATGACCCATGCACGGATTACTATGTGCATCTTAACCTCTTCGAGTGTATTGCCAGCGCAAAAAAGATGCGTCTTACAGCCACTTTCTCGATTTCAGGGCGGGAAGTCGCCCCCAAATTCAGGTGCGAACCTGCCGCATCAGCGGCGTTCACTTATGGTTCGCACTTCGTTTTTTCTTTGATAATTTTGTCAATATCCTTGATGGATAAATTCTGGGATGCATTGAAATCCGCATTACAGGCATATCCGCATTCCGTACAGCAGAACACTTCCTGCTTCGGCCTGTTATCCGCATCAATATGGCCGCACTTGCTGCACCGCTGAGATGTATATGCCGGATCCACCTTCACCACGGCAATGCCATGCTCCTTTGCCTTGGCTTCAATTTTCGCTTGCAGGTCGTAATATGTCCAGTGCTGCAATCTTCTTGGAAACTGCAGGTTTTCCTTGATCCCGGTCAGATTTTCCATCTGGATAGTGCCATAGCCGTTCTTCACCGCGTACTCAATCAGCGCCTTGCTATAACGGTGATTGATGGTGCTGCGGAAATTGGCAATGCGGTTTTCCGCCTGATAAACGGCGTCCACCCGGGTTTTGGTGCCATGGCCAATGCGGCCTTCTCCGCAATACCGGGCCTGCTGCTGCAAGGAACGGCGGCGATTCTCAAGTTTTGCCGCATAGGCTTCCACACTGCTTGTTTCATCAGCATCAGGCCACATTTTTGTCGTTCTTTCTATTGTTTGGATCGTTTCTATCGCTTCATTCCCGGCAATCCGAAAACTGCCATATTCTCCAAATGAACTGGCATAAATAGCATAATTTATCCCCATATCCACACCCAGTATTTTGTCAGGATCAAGCGCATGTTGTTCCGGTTCAAAGCTATATGCCAGATAGAGGAACCATTTTCTTTTATCATACACCAGCTGGGATTCGCTGAGCTTGTATTCCTTGTTGATTAATTTCTGATAGATGGAACGTTGGGTATTATCATTCAGTTTAACATGGAAAGTGACTCTGCCAGGCAGATCGTTTTCCTTATTGAATTCTCTTGAGAACAACGATAAGGCCACACTTGCCGCCCGATTATCTCCCGATAGTCTGATCTGGCTGGCATGCATCACAACGGGCTGGTCACTTTTGTAGGAAGGGATGGACATGGTGCCTTTCCACACATCTGCTTTGGAGGATTTATATTTTTTCCACGCCTTCTGGATGGTAGCATTCACACCTCTGCCTGAAAAATTGGGATAATCCGGTGACAGCACATGATAAATATAGCCGTCCAGCCACTTATAGCCGGTTTCCTTCTTCAGATCAGGATGTTCTCCTGTTTCCCTGAATTTCGCTTTGGAATAATAATCCCAATGATAGGCTTCCTGAATGGTGCGGTTCAAAATCTCTCTGGTTTCCCTTTGCAGCTGCCATACTGCTTTTTGCATGGCAGAAAAATCCGGAAATCCATCCAGATAACGAAGTTCATATTTCATGATTTTCGTCAATGCGCACATATTTTCATTCATCCCCTTACCGCTCTTCTCCATTATATCCCAATTTTCGCAAATGCACAAGCTTCCTTTTTAGGCTTGCCCTGCAATCCCGATAATTTCTCGCTTTTCTTGCGTTTTTTCCTCATTTCCGTTATAATAGGATGGTTATGAATGAAGGAGGAATTTCCTGTGGCTAATGACCGTTTGAACCACATTCGAAATTTTTGCATTATTGCCCATATTGACCACGGCAAGTCCACTTTGGCGGACCGCATTCTGGAAAAGACGGGCGTATTTGAAAAGCGGCAGATGACCGAGCAAATTCTGGACTCTATGGAGCTGGAACGTGAAAGAGGCATCACCATCAAGAGTAAGG
>JAZURH010000447.1:0-2033 GCA_045606125.1 Lentisphaeria bacterium
GATAGTCTTCTGCATTATGGAACTGGAACAAGCCGGTATTGTCCCCTGCGAAAAAATAGATGAATGGCGCAAGCGGCTATCCGGGATAAAAATAGAGGATTGCTATAACATATATGCAACGGCACCTGATTCCAAAGTGCATAACTGGGCGGCTTTTACTATGCTCAGTGAATGGATGCGGGGATACGCCGGCTTGAAAAAGCATGACATGGAGTTCATTGATAATCAGGCAGCCTCCCAGCTTCAAAGGGTCGATGAAAACGGAATGTATCGTGATCCATGCGAACCCATGGTGTATGATCTTGTTACCAGGGGGCTTATGGAGCTTATGTTCTATTTTGGATACAATGGAAAATACCGTGATGCGTGGGAAAAACATTTGAAGAAGGCATCCCTGCTGACTTTGAGAATGCAGTCGGTAACAGGTGAATTACCTTACGGTGGACGCAGCAATCAGTTTCTCCATAATGAAGCCCATGTTGCATTTATTCTTGAATGTGCCGCCCGCAGATACGCTGAACTTGGTGATATGGAAATGGCCGGGCGATTCAAGGCTGGAGTGAAACGGGCATTGGATATCATGGAGCATTGGCTGACTCAGGAGCCCATAAGACATGTCAAGAATCATTTTCCGCGGGAAACCGGGTACGGCTGTGAAGATTATGCCTATTTTGACAAGTATATGATAACTACGGCATCATTCCTGTATGTTTGCTATCTTGTCAGCAATGAGAATATACATGCCTTTGAGCCGGATGAAGACCGGGGAGACAGTTATGAGACCAGCGTGCATTTTCATAAGCTTTTCCTGAGGGGAGGGGGATATTTTGCTGAATATGACTATAATGCGGATCATCATTATGAAGCATCAGGGCTGGGACGACTGCACCGCCGGGGAGCTCCGGGGGAAATATGTCTTTCATCCGCGTGTTCACGCCACCCATTTTACAAGACAGGCGCATCTTCCTGGGATGCACTGGCGATAGTGCCTGCTGTCTATCGCAGCGGCAGGTGGCTTTCTGGAACGGACAGACGCGCTGTGCACAGCGTACTTGGACATAGGGCAGGGGAAAGATCAGCATCTGCAGAGATACGCTGCCGTATGCCGGGAGGCGAAAATGCTGATGTTTCATATTTTGTTTCGTCTGCAGGACTTGATGTTGCAGTTACAGGTTCCGGCAGGGTGGGATGTCTGCTTCCCGCCTTTGACTTTGATGGTGCTGAACATGCAGAGATAAGGTTCGGAGACAGCATTCTGGAAGTTTTGTACAAAGGATATGTATGCCGCTACAGGGCAATGGACGGTGTGATTTGCCATACAGGAAAGAAAGCCGCAAACCGCAACGGCATGTATAGAGTATACCGTGTGGAAGGTGAAGGAAAAGTTTCAGTTAATGTTACTATAGTTCCAATAACAGAGTGAAAATAACAGCGGATTATTCCGTCTGAAAAGAGAGGTATTTTTAAAATTACCTCCTATGATAAAAAGCAGTGCCGGCCATGGTACCGGCACTGCTTTTCAATTTTTCATTATGGGGTGGAAGGTGTACGCCACCCCGTGCATATTCTTAGAATCCTGCATCAGCTGTAAGCTGGAGGATCTTTCTGTAGTCGGCAATGTCACCATTGATAACAGATGTCACCTGACGGATCTTCCAGTCAATGTGCCATTCGTCTCCAACATATTCCATGCTGGGTTCCCATCCGAGGCGGGAGTCTTTGCGGACGTATGGTATGGCTTCTCTTGCGTTTTCTATTTCCTGCTTTGCCAGGGCTTCGATCTGGTCGAGTATTTCCAGACCTTCTTTGGCCGTCTTGGCGTCAGCAACTGCCCTGTTAAGAAGCCACCACTGCTTTGTGTTGCGGCATGTCCTGAATGCATGAAGCATGAACTTGCCCATGTTGAGCTCCCATTCCAGATTTTCCCGCTTGTGCTCAGGAGCCGCCTGTATGGCTGCTTCGTAGAGTTTGATGCCTTCCTGCCACATTGAGATCAGTTTGTCCAAGCTGCGGAGTTCTATGGGGTAGCGGAT
>JAZURH010000448.1:0-8620 GCA_045606125.1 Lentisphaeria bacterium
AATGATACTGTTCCGCTGAGATATCCAGTGAAGGTCTCCATCAATTCAATACAGGCCTCCAGCAGAAGATTCATCACGCCTTCCTTTTCGCCATGGCCGCTGTGCTTGAAAACATACTGGGCAAGAATACCGCGGAAAAACAGCAGCACCAGGGGAATGACAATCAGAACGATGCCCCAGACAGGAACCGTCTTCTTGAAAACTATCCACAGTCCAGTTCCCAGAACAAACCAGTAAAACATAAGCCCGAGAACACCGAAACGGTCAAATATACCGTCAAAGAAACGCCGTGCAGTAAAATGATTGATTATATTTATGATTATGGCAACGCTGGAAAAAACAATACCGACCCCCACAGCAGTAAGCAGAAGCTTCATGGTATCCTTCTGATGCAGCGGACTCAGCCAGAGCGGCTTGAGGAAATGATGATTCTCATATCCGAATACTGAACCATAGCAGAATCCGAACAACACGGCAGAAATACCGCAGGCCATAAGAAGAATGCCAGCATCACGCAAAGTATCGTTCAGCTTGCGCTTTGTAAGACGCAGGAAAAGACCGGCTCCGGCAAGGACGGCCCCCTGCCCAACGTCACCAAACATGAATCCAAACAAAACCACAAATGTCAGAGCAACAAAAAGAGTGGGATCAAGTTCAGTGTACTGGGGAACGCCGAAATTGCTTATCAGCATCTGGAAAGGACGCAGAAATGAACCGCCGTTGAACTTCACAGGAACACTTTCCCTGCCCTCACGGACATTGACATCATCCTCGGGGCGTATGGCCTCAACAATTCCGGTTCCGCCGGTAGTGGCACTTACTATGCGACGGACTTCCTCCACTTCCGAAGCAGGCGTCCAGCCTGAAATGCAGTACACATGAGCAACACAGCCGAAATGCCTCTGGGCATCCTGAACAGCACGGCGGCTCTTCAAATTATGCTGCATCACCAATACAACAGCACCAAACTCTTCCGCAAGTTTCAGAACATTGAGGCGGCATTCCTCCAGTTTTTCACGAAGTTCTCTCATCCTGTCATCCAGGGAATTGACAGCGTCCTCGGCCGTTCCATCCACATCCTCGGGAGTCTTCGCCTCTGTAAATCCATACTTTTCAAGCTCATCCTTGACGGCAAACCTGTTTTTATTGGAGGAAAGGACCAGCACATTACCGTCTTCCCCGTCAGTCTGGACTATTATGGCATTTTCGCCAAGGGACAGCGTGGCACGGGCAACTGCCGTGGGAGCCATGCTGCCGGTAACCATATAAAAATGTGACAGATTCCTCAAGGCCTCAAGCGGGACCTGCTGCAGCGGAAAGGCTGCGATGGCAGAGCGCTGTCTGTCCGTCAATCCGGCGGCCTGAAGTTGTTTCTCTATCTCGGCCTCCTGAGCGCGATATCTGGTGGCAATGCGGTTGAGCAAAGCCGACATATCGTCAAGAGACATGTCGGACTCCTCATTTCCGTCCAGCGAAACAGCTTCTGCATCCAGACCAAGCCCCTCCACAAGGCGTTCACACATTACTGTAAGTTTTTCTATTGCGGCACTTTCGGCCGGAGATTCAGCCTCCTTGAGCAGACGGCTGTCAGACTGGCTGACGGCATCCACAAGATGAATCTTGCCAAGCTGCCCGAGAAGACGGGTCGTTTCCGTAACATACTTCTGCAAAACAAGTATGTTCAATTTGGACATTTCCACAGGCCGGAACATAATCTCTCCATATTCGCCGGGCAATGTTCCGGGCGCGCACTCACTGCGTCCTTACGCACTGCACCTTGACGCTTAACTAATCACCAATCATCATCTCAAGTATGTTCTGAGAAGGAATGCCGAAGTACACTCCCTCGTAAATGCGTCCCAAGTTCAAAGTCTCGAAATGAGCCAGAAACGGGAACGCCGCAATGGCAAGAGCCGGTTCATCCATCATGAAAAATGAATGCCGGGCCTCATGCCAGAGATATTTCCACAGGGCATTTTCACTGAGATATAACTCTGTGCCCTCAACCGATTCAAGAATGCGACCGTACTTGCCCCCTAAAGCAGTGCGTATTTCCTGAACATTCTCCCTGCCGGCAAGTTCCGTAAGCTTGCGCTTTCCAAGAACACAGCCGCGATCCAGCCATAGACCGGACATGACAGAAGCATCAAAATGATAAGTCCTGGCATTACGCATAAGCATATTGAGGTTGAGAATGTCTATCTCAATTCCAACAAGCCTGCGTGCTTCACTGCCGACCACTGAATTCAGTCCATCAAGGGCAGACCAGACTTCGTCATAAAACGCATGGTCCACCATGGAATCAGCAAGCATAAGATTACGGGTTTCATCCAGTTCACGGACTATGGATGCCAGACGGTCCCGTTTCAATTCTCCATACAAAGGCAGACGACGCACAAACTCCCTGGTATCACGGGCGCTTTCCAAAGCCTTGCCGTCAAAATCAGGCATGTTTGGAGCCGATATAAACACATACCCGCTGTCCATATCACTGCGGGAAAAACGGCTGTGAAGAGCTGTCTTGAGGTTCTCAAAATAAACGCAAGATTCCCTGGCCAGATAATACGCAGCCCCTCTGTTGTCAAGCATGCGGGCCATGCTGTTCAATTCACCCAGTTCCCTGGCATAGATGAACTCATGGAATTCCTGACGGCCCGTGCACTCAATGCCCAGATTGCGTAAATTGCGCAGCAGCAATTCCTCCGTTGCACTTCTGGCAAGATTCTCCAGAGCCTCTCCCCTGACAGCCTTCGCCATCAGGCCGTGCAGCCGGGCTGAAACAAAATCACAGCTTGCCTGTATAGTAGGAAGCAGCATTGCAGCACCCTCCCCTCATTGACCGCTTTTAAAAGCAGGAAAGAGCAGGACTTCTGTAACTTCGCGCTGATGTCCGGCAAACTTCTTTTCAAATGCAAGCAGCGCAGTCTGCATTTCAGCATCTCCCCTGCGCAAAGCCTCCTTTTCTTCCTCACGGGCCTTCGCAAGGCGGTCATTCATATATTTTTCGCTTTCTTCCGCAAGGTTCTTCTGAGCCTCGGCAAGATAGGCATTGGCTTCCTTGCGCGCTTCGCTGCGCAGCCTGTCACATTCGGCATCGGCAGCCTTGACCATCTCTGCGGCCTCGGCTTCCACCGCCATCATACGTTTAAGTATGTCATCCATCCTGACTTACTCCTCGCTACCGATGATCTGCAGTACCTCCTGGGCATCACGGGCGGCAACAAGCCTCTCCTTGAAACCGGGTATGGTGAGAAGCCGGCTGACTTCCGAAAGAAGTTCAACATGCATGGCTGGATTGCCGTTTTCACAAAGTATCATAAACACCAGATTAACCGGCTCACCGTCAAGGGAATCATAATCTATGCCTTCACGGCTTATGCCGAGGGCTATGACAGCACCATTTATGCCATCTATCTTTCCATGGGGCATTGCAATGCCGTCCGCAATCCCCGTGCTCATTTTCGCCTCCCTCTCAAGGAGCGCGTCTACGGCAGCACTGCGGTCCGGCACTACACCTTCCCGCACAAACATCTGCACCATTTCTTCAAACAGCTCCTCTTTATAGGAGGATTCCAGGTCGCACTTTATCAACCCTGTAGTCAATATCTCAGAAACCAGCATCGCAACACCCTGAACGTGTAACTAAGGCATATTTCAGGAGTCTCAAAACTGATAACTCCCGATGAAAATAAAAGCGCTGTTACTATACCATATTTTCCTTTAAAAACAAGAACACAGCTCTTTCAAAATCACAGATATCCCGTAACTTTTTTTGCCGGTCCTTTTTACAAACAATTTGCAATGAAAAAAAACTTCTTATTTTCTTAAAAACGTTTCCTGAAGCCATCACAACAGTCATCGGAGAAGGACAAAAGCACTCAGGCAATTCGAAGAAAACTGTCCAGTAAATAACATCTGAAAACAAAAAGCTTCCAATTAAATCTTTTTGATAAAATTTCCGGTTGACCTATATACTCATTCAAGCCATCTTGATAAAGATGAAAAGACAACAAAGAAAAACTCATTGTAGAGGTAATTTTGAAATAAGCTCCTGAATTAACCCAAAAATTTAAGCACCATAAAATGCAAAAGGCCCGCAGTTTCCTGCGGGCCTCTCCGTCAACGGGGAATATTACTCCTCGTCAGCGCGAACCACCTTAACCTTCAGGGTGCCAGTGACTTCAGCATGGAGCTTGACAGCGATATCCCTTGAGCCCAGCTCGCGGATCGCGTCTTCCATTTCGATAGTGTTCTTGTCCAGTTCAAGTCCTTCAGCAGCTGCTGCTTCGACGATCTGCAATGCGCCCACTGAACCGTAGAGCTTGTCATTTTCGCCGGCGGCGACTTTGATGACCAATGTGACTTTGGACATCTTTTCAGCCATGGCCTGAGCCACTGCAACCCGCTCTTCATGCTCTTTCTGGAGCTGAAGCTTGCGGATCTCGATCCTCTTGAGAGCAGCCTTGGTCACAGGAGCCGCCTTCTTCTGGGGAAGCAAGTAGTTTCTTGCATAGCCCGGTGCAACACTGACCTGATCACCGATTTTTCCGAGATCAGCCACATCTTCAAGCAACAAAAGTTGTATTGCCATCGTATATTCTCCTCTCCCGTAAATTACAGAACCAATGCCAGAACGCGTGCGCGCTTGACTGCGACTGCCAGCATCTTCTGATGCTTGAAGCAATTTCCAGTAATGCGGCGGGGCAGAATCTTGCCGCCTTCAGTCTGGAAACGCTTGATGAGTTCCACATCCTTGAAGTCAATGTTGAAAATCTTGTTTTCGCACAGACGGCACTGCTTCTTGCGCATCATCCTGCGATGATGCCTGGGCTTCATATTTTTCATGTTTTCTCCTTGGAGATTTATCGCCGCAAGAACGGCAATTCATTGTTTATGTACAATCAAACTTCAGAAAGGCATCTGCTCGCCTTCTTCCGGACCCTGGATAGAATCCAGCATGTCAGGCGGGAATCCGGCATCCGCCGGCTCTTCGGCAACCTGCTCGGAACCATCCAAGCCTAAAACCTGAAGGCTTTCGGCAACTACGACAGTCATGCGCCCCCTGGGCTTGAGCTCATATTGGCGGAGACGCCCCTCGACCATAAGAATCTGGCCCTGGGAAAGGCCGTTCTGCACTATAGGTGCAAGACGCTCACCTACCTCAATCTCAACATTGAGCGTTTCGTCAACTGTACGCCCAAAGGAATTGACTATCTGCTGAACAACAGAAATGGGAAGGACGCATACATTTTCGCCAAGAGGATTCCTGCGAACCCCGGGGGCAGCCAGCAAGGTGCCCATCAATTCAACTTTACTGAAACTTGCAGCCATTGCAGTCTCCTGTATTGCGCTCTACCCTACCTTTCAAAACCGCAATTCAGAACCGGACTCAGTCGCGGCTGCGGTAAGGACGATCTTCGTAGTCAAAAGCATCCTGGAAGCTGTCTTCCTTGATCAGATTGTCATGCTCCGCCTTGGGTGCGAAAACATCATCATCCTGTCCGTCGACAAAATCAAACACGACCAGGCGCAGAACTGTGGAGTTCAGGCGGTACTTGTCCTTCAGAGCGGCCACAAATGTTCCTTCTGCTTCAACAACGTAATCCCAGTAAATACCGGTCTTGCGCTTCTTGATGGGGTGTGCCAGTGTGCGCTGTTCGAAGAACTTAACGCGTGTCACGGTTGCACCCAGCTCCTGCATGGCCGCCTGCATTGCGTCCGAAAATGCGTCGCCATTTCCCTCGACCAACTGCGGGTCGAGAATCGCTACCACTTCATACTTTTTCAATTTCAGTTTCTCCTTCACTTGTGGCATTGTCTTTGTCCGACAAGTCTTTCTCAATCGTAACGCTGAATCCCTCCGTCTTTCCACCCGCAAACACGCGGATACGGGCAACGGCCTCGTCAAGTACACGTTCAAGAAGTGCCTGCTCATCGGAAGCCCAGCCGCCTAACACGTAATCCCTTACGCCGGCATCTCCGGGCTGCGGTCTCCCAACACCCAACCTCAGACGCGCAAAATCCTGCGTTCCAAGGCATTCCGCTATGGAAGCCAAACCTCTATGCCCGCCGCTGCTGCCCTTCACTCGGAGCCTCAGCCTGCCTAAAGGCATATCCAGGTCATCGCTGACCACCAGCAGGTCGCAGGGAGTTAATGCGGCCCACTCCAGTACAGGGACAACGGCTAAACCACTTAAGTTCATGTAGGTCAATGGCTTCAGTACCAGAACATCCCGTTCAGCACCATCCTCATCGACTTTAAGTCTCACCCTGAACAGTTCGCCTTCAGGCGGCTGCCAAGATGACTTCTCCACGAACCCGGCACTCTGCATCAAAGCATCTGCCACGAGAAATCCGGCATTGTGCCTTGTAAACACATATTCATGCCCCGGATTACCCAACCCCACTACAAGCAGGGGACCATTGCTTTTTTCAGCAAATGCGCCGTTGTCTTCCATCACAGAAAATCCGCTGCGAACCTAATGATCAGGCCGCAGCCAAAATCAAATTATTTTTCCTCTTCAGCTGTTTCTTCAGCTGCAGCAGCGTCCCTGGAACCACGAACCAGGCAGACAACCAGATCTGCATCGGAAGCGGCTTCAACGCCTTCGGGAAGAGCAAGATCGCCCACATGTATTGCGGCATCCAGACCAAGGTCAGTGATATCCACATCGATGACTGCGGGAACATTTGCGGGAAGTGACTTAACGTCGATTTCCTTCATGATCTGCTCAAGCTGTCCACCCTGCTTTGTTCCGATCGCTTCGCCCATCAGGTTCACGGGAACTGTGCTGATGATGACCTCGTCCATAGCAACTTCCTGGAAGTCGATATGAAGGATGCCGGGGTTGATGGGATGACGCTGAACTTCCTTCACAACAGCCATCTTCTTTGTGCCGCATGTGCAGTTGAGTTCAACAAGGCCATTGTAGTATGCGACCTTGCCTGCATCTTCGGGGCTGACCACGATGGGCAGGGCTGCTTCGCCGTGACCATAGACAACTGCGGGAATCATGCCTGAACGGCGGATGCGACGGGCATTTGCGGAACCAAGTTCTTCGCGCTTGGAAATGCTGATGCTGACAATCTTGCTCATTTTTTTCCTGTATTTCAACATTTACTCTCGAACACCCCCATAGCGCCACATCCGTGTGCCCCAGGGTATTCTACCATGAAAACTGCGCTAATATAACATCATTTTCAGCTTTTGCCAGTCACAATACATATTTTTATCACTGTTTGCCCAATGTTTTTCTCCTCTGTGATTCAGTAAATATTTCAGGAAACAGGTCCTATAAGTCTTATTATAAATTTAACGGAGTATTTTTTTCTATTTACTTTGACAGGCTTTTAAACTGACAATAAATTAGCCCCAACCAGCATTTGAAATTTGCAACATTCTACATTAAAAAGCGAGAAATACTTTTTTATGGAAAGATTAAAAAAAATCGGTGAAATTAAAAAATATGCCTCAAGAGACATTTCCCATTCAAGAATGGGAATAGGCTTCGAAAAGCTTGACAGAGGCGTTTTCAATCCTGAAAACGCATACGACAAAGTAGCAGCAACCGGCGTAAAATGGATAAGACTGCAGTCAGGATGGCAGCGCACGGAAACTGCACCGGGAGAATATCATTTTGAATGGCTGGATTCCATTGTGGACAATCTGCTCGTCCGGGGCCTGAAGCCATGGCTGTGCCTGTGCTACGGCAACAAAATATATGATCCATTTGCAGCAAAAATATTCGGCGCAGCCGGCTGCCCTCCCAGGACGCCGGAAGCTAAAGCTGCCTGGTACCGTTACGCAGTGGAAACAGCAAAACGCTACAAAGGAAAAATTGAATGGTTTGAAGTCTGGAACGAACCGGACGGCATCTGGAGCTGGAAATGCGGCCCCAGCGGCAAAGATTACGGCGAGTTTGCCGTGCTGACGGCCCAGGCTGTAAAGGAAGGCAATCCGGACGCAAAAGTCATCTTCGGCAGCCAGGCCTTGTTCGGACTGGAATATCTGGCCGGCATGCTTGCCGCCGGTGTCACTGATTACTGCGAAGCATACACATATCACAACTATTCACCAAACGAACAGGCACTTCCCGAGGAAGTTGGCGCTCTGAAGGCCCTTATACACAGTTTCAACCCAAATATAAAGATAATCCAGGGTGAAACCGGCACCCAATCACGAAGCGATGGTGCCGGTGCATTCAGCGGCGGTGCCTGGACACCATTAAAGCAGGCCAAGTTCATGGCAAGACACACCATAGTCGATTTTATCAACGATGTGATGTTCAGCTCCTATTTTTCAAGTTTGGACATGGCCGAGGCACTCAATGGTACAGTCGACAACAAAGCCAGCTACAAGGATTTCGGGTACTTCGGCATACTTGCCGCAGAATTCGATGAAGACGGCAGAGCGACAGGAACCTACACACCAAAACAGTCATACCGTACTCTGCAGACACTGGCATCGGTCTTCAAGGAGGATTTCGAGCATGTAACACTGCCAATCATGATCTCCCCCAAAAAATCACCCCGTCTTCTGGGTGCCATGGAAGAAACATCCTCGTCACTGACATACTGCGGATTCAAAAAGTCCAACGGCCCCCTCGCGTACGCCTACTGG
>JAZURH010000449.1:0-7138 GCA_045606125.1 Lentisphaeria bacterium
TAATGTGTTTTTAAGGAATACAGTTTTTTAAGGAATAGAACTACTATGAGTGTACTTACTGATTGGCAGGGCAGGCAGAATCTCAAAATTGGAATCGGAACGGATCACGGTGGTTTTGAACTGAAGAAGAATCTCATAGCCGCTTTGGAGAAGCTGGGCTATGAAATGGTTGATATGGGACCTTATGCCCTGGATGCCAACGATGACTATACTGATTATGCCGTCAAACTGGCCAAGGCCTTTGTCAAAGGCGAAGTGGACTGCGGAATCCTTCTCTGCAAGAGCGGAATCGGCATGTCCATTGCCGCCAACCGTTTCCATGGAGTGCGTGCGGCTCTCTGCACCAATCCGGAAACAGCCGTTGCCAGCCGCCAGCACAATGATTCCAATATTCTGGTCTGCGGTGGAAAGAGCCTGGATGACGCCAGCCTGCTGGAGATCGTAAAGGCATGGCTTGCAACTCCCTTTACCTTTGAGGAACGCCATGAGCGCCGCCTGGTCAAAATCGAAAACATGGCGAATGATGAAAATGCAGCATTGCGCGTTGCAGACCCTGAAGTCTGCGCCATCATGGAACGCGAGCATGCCCGTGAAAACAGAGGCATCGAGCTTATCGCATCAGAGAATTTCGCCAGCGTGGCCGTCCGTGCCGCAAATGGTTCTGTCATGACAAACAAGTATGCTGAAGGATATCCGGGACGCCGCTACTACAATGGCTGCATACATGTGGACGAAGTGGAAACACTGGCCATTGAACGCGTCTGCAAGCTGTATGGCGCAGAGGCAGCAAACGTGCAGCCCCATTCCGGCACACAGGCCAACATGGGCGCCTACTATGCGCTTATTGAGCCCGGTGACACAGTCCTTGCCATGAGCCTTGCCCACGGCGGACATCTTTCCCACGGTCATGGCGTGAACTTCAGTGGACGCACCTACAACTTTGTCGGATATGGCGTGTCTCCTGAAACAGAGATGCTGGACTATGATGAAATCGAGCGCATGGCACTTGAATGCAAGCCCCGTCTTATTCTGGCTGGTGCAAGCGCATATCCCCGTGTGATAGACTTTGCCCGCATGCGTCAGATTGCTGATATGGTGGGCGCGTATTTCATGGTTGACATGGCCCACATCGCCGGTCTTGTCGCTGCAGGTGAGCATCCCAATCCCGTGCCGTACTGTGATATTGTCACCACAACTACCCACAAGACACTCCGCGGCCCCAGAGGCGGTCTTATCCTTATGAAGGAACAGCATGCCAAGAAGGTCAATTCTCAGGTATTCCCCGGAATCCAGGGTGGTCCTCTTATGCACACGATCGCTGCAAAGGCAGTTTGCTTTGGCGAGGCGCTCCGTCCCGAGTTCAAGACATATCAGCACCAGATACGCCTCAATGCCTCCGCCATGGCGGATGAATTGGCGAATCAGGGATTCCGCATTGTGTCCGGCGGTACGGACAACCACCTGATGCTGGTTGATATGCGTCCGAAGCATACTACTGGAAAAGTGGCTGCAACAGCTCTGGATCTGGCTGACATCACGGTCAACATGAACATGATTCCCTTTGATCCCGAGAAGCCCTCCATCACCAGCGGACTGCGCATTGGAACACCGGCGGTCACGACCCGCGGCATGAAGGAAGCCGAAGTGCGTCAGATCGCAAGGATGATTGCCCGTGTCATTGACAACATCGGTGACGAGAAGGTATATGCTGAGGTGGCAGAGGAAGTCCACGCCCTTACGGCCCGCTTCCCGCTTCCCCAGTTCCTTCCGGTTCGTGAATCCTGATTTGATTGACGACTTATTGGCGGTGTGCGCCTGACGCCGGCTTTTGCCACAGGCGCAGCGCCGCCGCCTTTTGTTTTTTGCACCTTATTATTATTCTATTGACACATGCCACATCTGACTGTATTGCAGAACGAAGACGGGGAGTTTGACTCCACACCGACATATTTGTTTGATCATGTTGAGTTGTACAGGGAGAATCCCCATGAAGCTGCTCTTGTCTGGTTTGCGGAGGCCCATTATGGTCTTGGTGTCCATTTCGGGCTTCATTCCCTTATCGGACGGGGGCATGATGTTATGCAGAAGGACGGCATGAAAATGGACGAGTACCGGAAACTTGCCGATTCATTCAAGGCGGATAATTTTGATGCAATGGACATTGTTGAGTTTGCCATTGCCAATGGTATGCGTTACATTGATTTTACTGTGCGTGGATCAGATGGTTTCTGTTTGTATAACTCCGGTATCTGCAATTTCAGTTCGGCAGCTTCTCCTGCCAGACGTGATCTTCTTGCCGAGCTGGCTTCAGTGTGTGAATATCACAGTATAGGTCTTTGCGTTACATATTCACATGGTGTGGACTGGACTCATCCGTCTTCGCCTGGCTATGCCGGTTCTTCTGATCCGGCCGAGTATCTTGAGTATGCGGCTGAACAACTTGGTGAGATACTTACGCAGTATGGTCCCATAGCGGCTGTATGCCTGGAGGGAGGCGAAAATCTTGGCAAGCCGGGATATGACATCCCGGCTTGTGAAGATCTTTATCGCATGATAAGACACTTCCAGCCCCAGACGCTTATAGCATATCAGGGAGGATTTACCGGGTCGGAAGATTTCTTCTTTGCTGCTGATGGACCATCCCGGGATGCAAAGCCGGACAAGCCCGCCCAGATGCGTTTGGAGCTGACTCCCGGCAGATTGAGCTATGATCCTGCATTTGCCGGACTGCATCTCAAGCAGGAAAATGTCATGGACATGCTGCGTGAAGCTGACTGGCAGAAAGCTAATCTGCTTGCAGAAACATGTCTTATGCCGGATGGATCATTGGATCTTGAGGATATAAATACTCTTCTTGAAGTGGGAAAATATATTGAAAAGAAGGGATTCCCAAGGCGGGAAAATTGAGTTACTGAGAATATTTAATTATTGGGGAATGTTAAAAATGGATAGTAACAACAGTGGTGTCAATTTTAACGGAGAGGCTATTCCTGAACTTAAGCCGTTGAATGAAAATGCGACCAATGTGTCCCCGACGCCGGAGAAAAAATCAGGTTGCCTTAAGATTTTTCTTGGTCTTGTCATAGGACTGGTTGTTGTTTTTGTATTGCTTATAACAATGAGTGTTACTGCTGTTGGATTGTTAATTGACAGCCTGAGTGAAATCGATATGGATATAAAGTCCTCCAACATTAGCACGGCTGTTCTGCGCGATGGAACAGGGCCGCGCATTGCAGTGGTTGACATCAAAGGGATCATATTGCGCGGTAAAATATCCGGTGGAACGGATTCGATCAAGATCAGTAAATTGCTGGGTGAACTTGATGGATATGATGCTATAATACTTGATATGGACACACCCGGTGGTGAGGTTGTCGCAGCAGATGAGATTCATGGCGCACTGAAGAAACTCCGTGCCGAAGATGAGAGCTTGAAGATTGTTACATGCATGCATTCAATGGCGGCCAGCGGAGGATACTACATTGCCGCAGCCAGTGATCACATAGTTGCAAACAGGATGACTATTACGGGCAGCATCGGCGTTATTATGTCAACATACAATATCACCGGATTGATGGGGAAGATAGGCGTTGAAGAGCAGGTTTTCCGTTCCGGTGACATGAAGGACATGCTGAGCATGACTCGTCCGGTCACTGACAGGGAGCGGACTTACATGAATCAGTTGGTCGAAAGCACTTTTAATGAGTTTGCCACTATAGTTGCAGAAGGCCGTTCAGCGTACGAAACGGCGGAGGATGTCAAAAAAGCACCATTTGGTGATGGCCGGGTATTGAGCGGGGCCGATGCCCTTGAATATAAGCTGGTGGATGAACTGGGTGATTTTGATACGGCGGTTGCAGCTGCAGTCAAGCTGGTGTGCGGTGAAGAAGGTGAAGATGCGGACAATGCAGAGCCTCTGGTGGAACGTGTCTCTCCTGGTGTGAGTTTTATGGATGCACTGTTTGAGATGAGCAGCAGGATGTCCTGGCAGAGCCGGCTTATTCCCGGTAATGCCGCTGTCATGAAGCCGGGGCAGCTTTACTATATGCTTCCGGCAGCCGCACTTTGATACTGTTTTTATTTTTTGCAGGTGGAAGGAATAATGAAAGCACACAGCCTGATTTTCTGTGTTTTTTTGACTTTGTCGTTTATTTTGCCCGGTGCTGTCATATATCCTTTGAACAGTTCAGTCGGCAAGGCAGATCCTGTTGCATCGCCGGATGCAATACCCGGCGGCACCGTTGTGGAATACGCCGGTCCCTCACCGAAAAGTCTCAATTACTATCTTGACGGAAGCGTTCAGAGCGCCCGTTTATTTGATCTGCTTTATGAACCGTTGATTTCCATAAACTCTGAAACTCTGGAATATGACAGGTGCATAGCAAACAAATGGACAATTTCCGAGGATGGAAGCGAGTTTACATTCTGGATAGATCCTGAAGCCAAATGGAGTGATGGAAAGAAGATAACGGCTGACGATGTGATATGGACATATTCTGCCATAATGGATCCGCGTAACATGACCGGGGCTGCCAAAGTCAGTCTGGGGCGGCTTTATCCTCCTGTGGCAATTGACGGTGGAGCCGCCGTTCGTTTCAAGGCCAGGCGTGTGCATTGGCAAAGTCTTGGTTCTGCAGGCGGTTTTTCCATTCTTCCGAAGCATGTCTTTGAGAAGATGGACTTCAATAAGATAAACTTTGATTTTCCCGTTGTGTCAGGACCTTACAGGCTGGCCGAGTTCAAGGAAGGATTTTCCCTTACTCTTGAAAGGCGTTCGGACTGGTGGCGGGAAAAATGGCCATCAGTACAGGGAACATGTAATTTTCAGCATATAGTAAACCGTTTCTACAATGACAGAAACAATGCCTTTGACGCTTTTCTCAAGTGAGAGATAGATGTATTTGCCGTATATACTGCCAGTCAGTGGCATCAAATAGAGAACCGTATAAAGCCCGTGCGCAGCAATTGGATAGTCAAGCAGGCTGTGCATAATCATGCGGCAGTAGGTTTTCAGGGATTTGCAATGAACATGCGCAGGCCCCCATTTGACGATGTGAAAGTGCGCAGGGCAATGGCCATGCTTCTTGACAGGCGCACCATGAACCGTACGCTTATGTATGACCAGTATTTCCTGCATAAGTCATACTGGGAGGACTTGTATGATAAAAAAAATCCATGTCCCAATCCCGTTGTGGAATATGCGCCTGAGGCGGCGTTGAAACTTCTTGGCGAAGCTGGATGGAAAATCAATTCAGATACAGGCGCGCTTGAGAAGGACGGCAAGCAGTTCACATTTACATTTCTTACGAGAGACGGTACTGCTGACAAGTTCCTCGCCATATACGACCAGGCACTCAAGTCTGTTGGTATAAAGATGGAGATACGGGCGAAGGACTGGTCCGCCTGGATGAAGGACATGGAAAACTTCAGTTTTGATATGACATGGGCGGCCTGGGGGGCAGGGCTTTTCAAGGATCCTGAATCCATGTGGTCCTCAGCTGAAGCGGACAGGGCTGGCGGCAACAATATCTGTGGTTTCAGAAACAGCGAGGTTGATAAGCTCATAGAAGAGCAGAAGACTATTTTTGATGTGGCCAAGCGCCATGAAATATGCCGTCGTATAGACCGCATACTGGTGGAGGAATGCCCGTATGTCCTGCTTTGGAATACGGATACTACCCGTCTTCTTTATTGGAATAAATTCGGCGTTCCTCCCACTGTCATAGGCAAATACAGTCGTGAAAGCACGGATTACTGGTGGAGTGACGAGGACAGGGCGGCTGAACTTGAGGATGCAATGAAGCATGATGCATCTCTTGCACCTGAAAAATCAGAGATTTTCTTTGACAGGGAAATTGCAAAATAATTGAATCATAATTTTTTTACAATCAGCACAGAAGGAGTTTTCAGTATGAAGATCGGTTATTTCAAGCATTGGTTTCAGCCTCCATACAGTTTTATCACTTTTCTGCGGGATGAAATGAAACTTGATGTGGTGGAAATAGATTTTCGCAAGGCGGGCTATCTTGATGACATAGATGTGGCCATAATCGAGCAGAATGGCTTCAATGACTTTATTGAAAATGACGAGCTTAATTTCAGGGAGTTTGTAAAGCGCGGAGGTATCTGCCTTTTCATGCATCAGGACTATCGCCGCTGGGCAAAGTATTTTCTGCCGGAGGGGATAGGCTATCCTATTCTTGTAAACCGCTACATCAATACTATCACATATACTGGAGGCGGCATTGCCAAAAGTTATATGATGCCGATAATTGAGCCTGCCGGTGAAGCACTTTTCTCAGTGCCTGAAAAGATCAATCCCGAGGATATGCTCTATTGGAAACTTCAGATAAACAGTTTCGGCATTGTGGGACTTGAAAACAAGGACAAGAAACCGGAGACCGTAATGACTGCGGCTGAATCCTGTGCGGTCAACTGCGATGGATGGGAGATCCTGGGGTCCTACCAGGACTGCGCCGTGACGGATGGCGCTCTCATACTTCAGGCACCTTACGGGAAGGGACTCTATTTCATGAACCAGATACTTTTCCCCGAGACTCTTGAAGAACTCAGTGATGGTGTGTTTGCCTTCTGGCGCAAGTACATAACCAATCTGCTTGCCCATTTCGAGCGTCATATCAAGGGCGAGAAGGCTGTTCTGCCTCCAAAACCGGAAAAGAAACTTGCCCGTAAACGCAATTACCGCACGGCTATACATCTCCACGCACTTGAATGGTACGGCGCGGATAATTCACTGGGCGTGATCCAGGCATTGATGAGGCACCAGAAGTTCGATATCGCCACAATCGCCATCAAGGACGCAATCCCCTATGGTGGAAAACTTGATCTTGAACGTTATTCGGATGACAAGGTGCTTCTCCTTCATGGGCAGGAATATCATCCCTTCAATTGGACTGAGGTCAATGAACTCTGCGGCCATAACGCCTATCACATGCTGGCCATGGGAATTGATGCGGATGCATACACGCCGGAGTTCACACGCAGCATGTTCAGCACAGAGGATGCAATGAACTATGTGAAGAAGGCCATTGACTTCGTCCATGAACATGGCGGTGCGGTTTGCGCGACCCATCCCTATTTTGACTACTGGAAGGACTTTGACTTTGACGGCGTGGAC
>JAZURH010000450.1:0-3214 GCA_045606125.1 Lentisphaeria bacterium
TTGAGCATCTATGCCCAGCTGGGCCTTGTCATGCTTATCGGTCTTACAGCAAAGAATGCCATTCTTATGGTGGAATTCTCCAAGACAGAGCGTGAATCCGGCTGCAGCATTGAAGAGGCAGCCATGCGGGGCGCGGACCTGCGTTACAGGGCAGTTCTTATGACTGCATGGTCGTTCCTGTTCGGTGTATTCCCGCTGGTCATCGCCACAGGCGCAGGCGCCGGTTCACGACAGGCCATAGGAATAACAACCTTCTCCGGACTGCTTCTTGCCACCGTAGTTGGAATAATATTCACCCCGGCATTGTATGCCCTGTTCCAGTACCTGCGCGAAAAAGGGAAAAAGCTCATAGGGATGCAATAACATAACTGAAAGAACGCAACATGATTTCCTTCAAGAAGACAATGACTGCAATCAGGCGGCTTGCTTCATGGTATGCCGCCAAATGGACGCATCCTTTCTGGAGCCTGCTGATCATGCTGGCAGCGACCTGCGCCTGCGCTGTCCTGCTGCTTCTTCTTGGAGGAAACTCCATGTTTCTTCTTATGGTATGGCTTGCCGCCCTGGCCCTTACTCTGCTTGGAAGCATTTCCGCCATTGCGGCAGGATTTGTACATATCTTCAAAAGATTGTACGGCAGGGCCGTTCTATACGGATTCATAGGAATCTTCTTTATCTGGACATCATTGACGGCTTCTGGCACGGCGGCATTTTTGCTTATGTTTACAGCCAAAGATGATTTCATAAAACGCAACGGAATAACACCGCCTGCAAATATGAAGCTCAAAGAACCGGGCGAAGCCTCCGGACCGAATCTGTCACCATCTCAAAAATGCGATTTTCAGCGTTCGCTTATCGAATCCCTGGACAATGGCGAAACTCTTGATGACAGTGAGATCTGCAGATTGCCTGCCCTGGAAAAACTGATGGAAACTGAAGAGGGAAGGAAAAGACTGCTTAACTATCTGGAGGCAAGCCCAAACTGGACCGTGTTCGAAAATGAAATAGACGGCATATTCGCTTCCAGAAACCTGATAAAGCCAAACGGAGACATTGACACCTCTGTCAGCCATGTGGCATATCTCCAATCAGAAGAACCACAGAACATAATCCAGTATTCGTTACGCATATATTTTGGGACACCCAAACGCCGTTTCGCAGCCAATAAGAAAAGCTCAGTAAAAAGGGATAAACAGGGTTATTGGGAAGCCAACACATGGATCAAGGCGGGAGACGCAGCAATCTACATCTCCGAGATGTCACGGAAGCCGGGAAGGCCCATGACAAAAAGAATGCTTCACATCTTTGAGCAGGAACTTGCAAACATTTCGATCGACGCTCAAGGCAGAGAAGGCACAATGCAGATAGAACTTAACAACGGATTCCAGGGCGGCATCTACAATATGGATATATGGTGCAATCCCGGATCTTCCGGAAAATTGTCAGTAAGGGCATTTGAAATCACAAAAAACATCGAACTGTCTTCCCGCCGCATGAACATGGCGTCTGTCCGGACATACGGTGACAACAGCAGCAAAGTATACTTCAGCAGTATCGCTTTCACAATATATGAAGGTGACTGGGAGCAGTTCTACGGTGCTAAAATAGAACTGTGGTTCACACCGGACAATGACGAACCGCGCAAATTATGGGAAGGTAACTACAAAGTCCAGGGATGGATGAGGTGACCAGCAATGAAGCACAGGAAACTTGCAATTCATGGAATGATAATCCTGGCGATTCTGACAGCTTCGTTTTTCCATCTTCCTATGCTGGCATTCGGCTGGCTTGGCTATGCCATATTCGGGATTATAAAATTTATACGGTATGCAGTTAAAGCCAGAAGCTCCGGCATTCCGGCTTTTGTAATGGCAATCCTGGCATCAGCTGTCATGCTTCCTATCCTGCCTCTGGCGCTTATACCATCATTCGTCATTCTTGTATGTCATCAGAACAACAACCCTGAAATCATACAGAACGCCCCCGAATACAAGTTTTTCCATGGCACTATACTGCGCAATGCAAGCTGCTTCAAAAGCTACAGTAACACAGTAATAGAAGGAACCATAGAAGAAAAGGAACTGCTGAAACTTGCCGCAAAATGCAGTTGGGAATTAAAACCCTTCAGCAAAGAAGTGGAAATACTTCCCGTATCCGAATATATCAGAGGACACAGAGAAAAATGGGACTATTCAAATCCCCTGAATATCAAATTGCAGGAAGGCTATGAAACCCACTACATCATGAAGAACGGGGGTGGATACCATCTGTACTGGGACAGAAAGTCCAAATGGCTCCACTACAGATCTTCCCCGAGATGAAGGTCATTTCTTTATAAAGCGCAGCTTCGATATGCGGTGCATCTGCACTTCGATTACCTCAATGCTGTAATTCTCATATCGGATCGTCTCCCCCATATCTGGTATGCGCCCCATTATGTCCAGTACAAAGCCAGCCGCCGTGGAAAAACCGCTGTTGTATATCTGCTTTCCAAGAACAGCTTCAAGATCCCTTATGTCTGTGCGTCCGTCACATTCAAAGACACCTTCTTCCAGAGTCACTATCATATTCTGGGGCAGATTCTGGTTGCGTCTGTCTGCAATTCCGCCCACAAGCATGGCAATCAAATCCTCCGTTGTAATTACACCTGTCATGCCGCCATACTCATCAACCACAACAGCCATAGGACCGGCACCGTTGCGGAACTCTTCAAGCAGGGAACTTACTGTCTTGTTTTCAGGTACATAAAGCACATTCCTGTCAACAAGATTCCTGATTGGAACTCCAGCAAGCCTTGAATACCTGGAATTTTCATAGTCGGAAGTGCGGAACATGCAGTCCCTCAGACTGACAAGACCAATTATTTCATCTATTCGGGATCCATACACCGGGAAACGGGTGAACCCCGTAGCTGCGGCAAGATGCTCAACATCCGCCACACTGGCAGTCAAAGGCAGAGACTTTACATTGAAAAGCGGTACCATTACATTGGAAACTGTCATGTTCTCAAGATTAAGTACGGAATTCATGACCTGCTCAGTCTCCTTTGGAATAAGCCCCTGCTCTGCGGCCAAGTCTGCCAAAACACGCAGGTCATCACGGCTGACAACAGCAGCTCCAGTCGCGCCTTCCGGACCGCCTATGCGCTTCGTTATATAAGAGCATATTGCCGCTATGACGGCAACAGGCAATTTCAACAGAATACGCAGCAGAT
>JAZURH010000451.1:0-1983 GCA_045606125.1 Lentisphaeria bacterium
GATGGAGGCCAGGTCGCCGTCACCCTGGTATGAGATGACGATGTTGTCTGTTGCCCTGGAGACACCTGTGGCTACGGCTGGTGCTCTGCCATGGGCTACCTGGATGTTGCCGCAGTCGAAGTAGTAGTATGCGAATACCGAGCATCCGACCGGGCTGATCATGACTGTCTTGTCCTGTATGCCAAGATCAACCATTGCCTCGCCGATAAGTTTGTGAAGAATGCCGTGGCCGCAGCCGGGGCAGTAGTGAGTTGCCGACGGAGTGGGGCTGTTCAGGCCCTTGCGCGGGAACTCGTCATATATTCCCTTTGTGCAAATTATGCGCTCTGACATGATATATCCTTCCCTTGTTTATTTTGCCATCTTCTTGATTGTGGTCATAACCTGATCGAGAGTGATAAGGTTGCCGCCCAGGCGGCTGACCAGTTCAACGGGACGCTTGCAGGAGATTGCCAGGCGCACATCGTCCGCCATCTGTCCGTTGCTCATTTCCACGCTTATGAAGGATGCACCCTTGTCGGCCAGTGCGTTGAGCTGGGCCTTCGGGAAAGGTGAAAGGGTGATTGGGCGGAAGAGACCTACCTTGATACCTTCCTTGCGGGCCTCGTCCATGGCTGTCTTGGCTATGCGTGAGCTGATGCCGTATGCAACCAGCACAACATCCGCATCTTCAGTCATAAGTTCTTCGCAGCGTGTTTCCTCTGCGGCGATCTTTGCATACTTTTCCTGAAGCCTGTTGTTGAAAGTTTCCAGCTGCTGGAAGTCCAGGAATATGCTTGTGACAAGGTTTTTGCGGGTCTCTGCAGTTCCTGCCACTGCCCATGACGCGTCGATTTCGGGCTTGATGGCCTTTTTCGGGAACTGGAAGGGCTCGATCATCTGGCCCAGAACACCGTCCGCCAGAACATATGTCGGAGTGCGCCACTTGAATGCCAGATCAAAGGCCAGCATTGTCATGTCGCACATTTCCTGTACGCTGTTGGGAGCGAGGACTATGGGCTTGTAGTTTCCGTGTCCGCCGCCCTTTACGACCTGGTTGTAGTCTCCCTGTTCCGGGCCGATGTTTCCAAGTCCCGGTCCTGCGCGCATGATGTCAACTATCACGGCGGGAAGCTCTGCGCCTGCCATGTATGAGATGGCTTCCTGCATCAGGCTGATGCCGGGGCCTGAGGATGCAGTGAAGACGCGGTGGCCGGTTGCCGCGGCGCCATAGCACATGTTGATGGATGCCTCTTCGGATTCGGCCTGTACGAACTTGCGTCCCAGTTTGGGATAGTACTTGGAGGCCTCGTGAAGAACTTCACTTGCGGGTGTGATCGGGTATCCGAAATAACAGTCTGAACCGGCGTACAGCGCGCCGATGACAACGGCTGTATTGCCTTTTAGCAGTTTTGTCGCCATTTTATCTACCTCTTATTTTGCGGGAATGTGTATTTTCAGTGCGTGAGGTTCAGGGCAGGTGTAGAAGCAGGTTCCGCATCCGACACAGCCTTCGCCACTGTAGACTGCCGCATAGTATCCGCGGCTGTTGATCTCCGTGCCGATCGCAAGTACCTTTTTGGGGCATGCAGCTACGCAGCGTCCGCAGGACTTGCATTCCAGAGAATTGATTTCTGGATAGGGTTTAGTCTTGTCGATTTCCATTAGCGTATCTCCTCTTTGAAAGACCGGGTATTCCCGGCTCTTGAAATAAACAAGCAAATAATATAATCATGCTGAATATTTTTCAAGAGCATTGAGGTTTTCTGGACACAGCCCGTCCAGTAACTTTTTTAGTGATAGTTTTAACGAACATTTCAAGTATGGAAGATTCAAGTCCCAAAAGTCCGGTCAGTTCAAAAAGTCCGGTCAGTCCCAAAAGTCCGGTCAGTCCCAAAAGTCCGGTCAGTTCAAAAAGTCCGGTCAGTCCCAAAAGTCCGATCAGTCCCAAAAGTCCGGTCAGTCCCAAAAGTCCGGACAGTCCCAAAAGTCCGGTCAGTCCCA
>JAZURH010000452.1:0-15742 GCA_045606125.1 Lentisphaeria bacterium
TGGGATCTGACTGTTGAAACAGGATTGATTGAAGAGTGTGATCGCCTAATTTGGTTTGCAGGGCAGATTGAACGGGCGAGGTGGTAAAAGTGATGGCGTACGGTTGTTTTTTTTAATAGCTGTTCTTGTAAATGAAAAAAAAGATGTATCTTTTCATTGATTTGTTTTCATCGTCATCTACTATGAATGTCAGAAACAAAGGAATACTATTATGGCAATCATGTCACGAGTGTTCAATGGTGTTGACCTGAGTGATCCCAAGGCTGCAGCATTGGCGGTAAAGAAAAAGGCATTGGAATTGGGTGCTGATGTTGTCGGCATCGGCAATATTGACCGTTGGCAGGGAGCACCGACTCAGATGGATCCACGCCAGATCATGCCGGAGTGCAAGAGCATCATAGGAATGGTTTTCCGTGTGGAACGGGGCAGTCTTCGCGGTGTTGAAGAGGGTACCTATTTCAGCAATTATTCTGCCATGGGATATGGCGGGATAACTTATCTTTACATGCCGATGACCGTGATCAACTTAAGCAAGTTTATTGAAGACCAGGGTTATGAGGCTATTCCCATGGGACATCAGAGTGACTGGCGTGCCATTGATGAAGCCGGTTATCTTCGCAAGAATTACAGTCGTCCGGTTCGCCCGGGGCAGGCCACGCCCGATGTAATGATACATTTGCGTATTGCCGCCTACCTGTGCGGTCTCGGAGAGATCGGTTTCAGCAAAATGTTTCTCAGTCCCCAATTCGGCCCACGCTGCCGCGTTGGCATAGTTTTGACGGATGTTGAACTGGAGCCCGATCCGATTTACGACGGTCCCAAGCTGTGCAACCGTTGCATGGCATGCGTAAGAGCCTGCCCTGGCAAGGCCTTCTCAACGGAGAAGACTATTAAGGTCAATCTGGCAGGGCATGAAGTTGAATGGGCTGATATTGACATAGAGAAGTGCAATTTTGCTTTCCGCGGAGCAAAGCACAGCGGAGTAGCTCAGGATGTCTCTTATTTTGGCGGCAAGGATGATTCTGTTCCTGGTGAATGGGCTCCATTCCACCATAAGCCGCCATCAGTATATAAGACAGGGCAGGCAATTTGCGGTTCAAGGGGATGCACCCGCGCATGCATGATCAGTCTTGAAAGCCGCGGAGTTCTGCAGAACAACTTCAAGGAGAAGTTCCGTCGCCGTCCGGAATGGAAAGTGGATTGGTCCACCGAGCCGGAATATGCGGAGGACGCCGTTTTCCGCAATTCAAAGGACGAGGGTATTGATTGACAGCGGACACTTTGTTCTTGAATTAAAAACATTTCAATATTGAAGTTTTACAGAAGCCGGCGGCATTTATATGCCGTGCGGCTTTATTTCGGTATTTTACAGAGGTAGATTACCTTTGCACTGAAAATATTACAGGGTCCCGCCTGTGTAATACGCGGGGTTATAATGATTCAAGCATGGCAGGGGAACGGAGAATGAGATTTGCCGCAGGTTTTCAATACAGGTCCCAGGGTGAACTGTTTTCGGAAATGATAGCAGATTACCGGCCATGTCTGGATGAGATCTATTTTTCCTATCCCGGCTTTGCCTCAGGCAGGCCAAACTATGGAGCAAGCATTCCGGATGCTGTTGAGCAGATAGAGTATGAATTGCACACCATCCGGAAGATGGGACTTAAATTGGATCTTCTGCTCAATGGAAACTGCTATGGCGACTGGGCCATCTCGGAACGCTTTTTCAATGAGATAGCCCAGCTGCTTGAACGGCTGGACAGTGTTTCCTTGCTTCCTGAAATCGTTACTACAACATCTCCTTTTGTTGCGAAGACCATTCGCAAGCTGGATTCTTCCATGGAGATCAGAGCTTCTGTAAATATGAGGCTCGATTCATTGACGGCACTGGATTATCTGCTGGATACATTTGACAGTTTCTATCTCCGCCGTGATTTGCAGAGGGATATGGATGAAGTAAGGCTTTTTGCAGAATGGAGCCGGAAAAACGGCAAAAAGATGTGTTTGCTGGCAAACAGCGGATGTCTCCGTAATTGCCCATATCAGACATTTCATGACAATCTTGTAGCCCATGACCAGCAATTGCGGGAGATACGCAATCGTCGGGATTTTATGCCGCATCTATGCTGGGAACGGTATGCAAAAGGGAATAATCTGGAGGATTTCCTGCGCTCAAGCTGGATACGCCCTGAGGATGTAAATCGCTATGAGCCTTATTGCAGCATCATGAAACTTGCCACCCGCCAGCATTCCAATCCCCGTCTTATTCTTGGCGCCTATTGCAGCGGAGCATTTGACGGAAATGTTCTGGATTTGACTGAACCATGCTATTCCGAAGCATTTGCCCCGAAGATCCTGGACAACAGAAGTCTGGATGATGTGGAACTTCCGGGAAAATGCGCATTCAACTGCACTCATTGCGGCAAATGCAGTGAAATACTGGCCAAAGCAGTTAAGGAACTTGGTTTTCCGCAGTAACAGGCTCTTGCCTGAAAGTTTGTCTGTGTATTTTCCGGGATGACAGTTTATTGAATATTCGTGATTGACTGTCAATGCTTTAAAGATATATTCTCCGGAGATTTTTCAAGAATGATCAAACAATATCTGCAATTATGAAATTACGTCAGAATCTCCACATCCATTCGCTGCATTCCTGTGACAGCGCCTGTGCCACGATCAATGATATAGAAAAGGAAATGCTTGCCTGCGGCATGACCGAGTTCGGATTGAGCGACCATTACCATACACGCTACAATCTGTGCGACATACAGAGCGCCGCAAATGATTTCTATTCATGCCCCCGTGCGCCCGGATTCCATTTTGGCATTGAACTTACCTGTGTTGCAAAATGGGAATGCGACGCCATAAGGGACGGCAACTATGAACGCATCTACGATGATCCGGTATATGGCCTTCGATTCAATCTTCCGCCGGAAAATGCAGATTTTTCACCAAGTCTGGACATAGACCGGGAGACAATGGACAAGTACGGCATAGAATATACGATAGGCGGGGCACATTGGCCTTTGAAAACAACATATACGCTGGAAGAGGCATGTGACGACATTTTCAGGCAAATGATGTTTCTTGCGGAAAATCCTCTTATCGACATTCTTGCGCATCCCTGGTATCCTCTTGAAATAGCCCATAACTGGGCGGATTATCATGGGTTCCCCGGCCATCCGAAGTCTGAAAAGAACATTACTGATTATTCTGTGTTTGCGAAGATACCGGAATGGATGAATGAAAAGCTGGGCGAGGCGCTGGTAAGGAACAACACATGTGCCGAATTGAATGCCAGTGATCTGAATGCAGTAAATTGCCCGTCGGAATACAGGGATATACGCTGGAGACAGCTTGCCCAGTGGCGTGAGATGGGAGTGAAGTTCACATTTGGAACGGATCAGCATTCCGCCCATAACAATCGTTCAGATATCGCTGCATCAGAATTGCTCCTCGATCTTTACGGATTCAAAGAGGATGATATTGTGTACGGTTTCCCTAAAAAACAAAAGTGATTTCACACATTTTGAAATTAGCCCCAACGGCAGGAAAATCAGTTTTTTCCTGCCGTTTTTTTGTGTATTACACATTGACTTTGTGCGCTTTTTATTGCCTGTCTCAGGCAGATTTGAAAAAATCAGTTTTTTTTCTTGACATTAGTTATTATATGATATGTTAATACATGTTATAACCGGAGAATGCCATGCCGAAAGCCAAATACAAAGACATAGTTGATAACATAAAACAGCAGATTTCCAGTGGAAGGCTGGCTTGCGGAGCCAGGATAGAAAGTATAAGGGAGATCTGTGATCACTATGGAGTCAGTTCGATAGTTGCACTGCGGGTGTTTAAAGAACTTTCCGAAGCCGGAGTGGTGGAGCGCCGCAATGGCGAGGGATATTTTGTAAGTGCGCCGAAAACAGCAGTGCGCGGGGATAAAATAGTCTGCATGTTCCGCCCACTGAGAGATTTTAATCAGGGGGACAATTTCGGCAATCGCATAATCTACGGCATGATGAACGAGGCTTTTGCCAATCATCTGCATATTGTTTTTCTGGAAAGTGCAATGTGCATGCGCGGAAGAGTCCCGGACGAACGCGATGTGATCCGTATGGCACAGGAGCTGGAAGGATTCCGTGATGCAGTCGGAATACTGGTGGATATGCGCATTGATGATAATATGCTTCTGAAACATATTCTTCCCGCGGCAAGGGGAATACCTATTGCCGTTGTAGGACGCCGCAGCAATATTCCGGGTGTAAGGTCTTCGGAGCTGCCCCATGAGTCAGCCGGCAGGGACGCTGCCCACATGGCGCGTAAATGCCATGCAAAATACATTTTCCATTTTACTGACAGATCTCTGCCGGATTCCTTTCTTATGACAAGGGCTTTTACGGAAGGGCTTCATTCCGGGCGGTACAAGCTTGAGGAAATCAAAATATTTGACGGGTGCGATGCAGCCTCCTATGAGAATATCCATGAGAGTTTTGATGTTGTAATCGAAGCAATACACAGGCACCCCGGCAAAGTGTTCATTTTTGCCTCTCATGATGCAACTGCCGCCATCTTAAATAATTACATTAACAGCAAAAAGGACGAGCCTGTTCAGAGGGAAGATTATTCCCTCTTCGGTTTTGGAGGATTCAGTTCAGTCAGGAGCCCTGACGAAAACTTTGCGACATTTGCGGTTGATACGCCTGCTCTCGGAGCGGAGGCGGTGCGCCTTGTTCTGGAAAATGACAGCGCACTTGCAGCAAGAAAACAAATTGTACCATATAAATTGGTTTTTTGTGATAATTTGTGATCCATAGTGAATAAGTTTGTTGAATTATTACGGGGAACAAAGATGGATGCAGGAAAAGCCAAATGCAGGGCTATGTATTTTACTTTGATAGAACTACTTGTTGTGATTGCGATAATAGCAGTGCTTGCAGCAATGCTGCTGCCTGCATTGAGCAAGGCAAGGGAAAAGGCCAGGGCCATATCATGCACAAACAATTTGAAACAGATTGGCTATGCAATGCTGCTGTATCAGAATGACAATGATGACTATATTTTAATCCACGATCCCGGTTATGTTATCAGCGGATATGACCTGGTGCCGAAGACTTTCTGCAGCAATGAAGCGCGGGGAGCACGCAATGCCTATCATCAGGTGCTCGGATATCTTAAATACATCTCCAAGCAATCCAATCAGTCTTCACCTTTCCTCTGCCCATCTGATTCGTATAACAAAAGAGACAGGCTCTATTATGCATATGTGTATGGAGTGTCTTTGGGCGTGGCATGGAGGCTTAAGCCCGGAAGTCATGTGACAACCAGGGAAATGTTCAAGAATGTTAACATAAAAAGCCCCAGCATCAAGCCTTATGTCATGGATTCAGTTGCGACTTTTAATCTTATTCCTCATTTAAAGGTGGGCAGCGCCCCCAGTCTCAATGATGATTCGGAAAGGGGTATTGCCTATGCAAGGCATAATATGAATTGCAATATTCTCTATCTTGACGGCCGCGTTGAACCAAAGCGTGCGTGGAGTCAGGTGCACAGTGTACTTGGTCCCAGTGGATATATTTATGATTACAGCTATGGCACCGATGAAGTGAAACGCAATTATTTTGCATCTTTTGATTAATCCTCGAGAATAAAGAACAATGAAAAAAATAATTTTGACAGTGGTAATGCTTTTGTGCAGTGCAGTTGCTGTCGCATCTGAAATACGCATAGAAGCTGAAACTCTCAAGGGGCAGTGCAAGCTTACATCATCAGAATATTATTCCGGTGGAAAGCTTGCAGGCAAATGGAAAAGCCTTTCCGGCAGTGTCGATATCCCCGAATCCGGCACATGGTCGGTATGGGTGCGCTGCAGTGCGTTGTGGAAGGAATACATAAAGACGGTTGGCGAGGCCAGGGCAGTATCCATGCGCCATTTTGAAGTTAAGATTGGTGATCAGTCAGTTAAATACGAGCCGCCGGAAACAGCAAGAATAGTATGGATGGAGAGAAAAGTAACTTTGTCCAAAGGGAAGCACAACCTGGTATTGAACAGTATTGGTGTGGATCCCTATGTGGATGTTCTTATATTTACACGGAACAGTGACTTAAGGCCGGTGCCAGATGTGCATTTAAGAGGAAATAAAAAGGCCGCAGATGGAATTATACGCCAGGTAAGCGGTCAGGATTCTGCTAAAAAGGGCATAGTGCCATTGCCCTGTATACCGGCTCCTGTTCTGGATGGTAAAATTGATGAGGCTGCATGGAGCAAGGCTGTCACCGGCGAACTGGTGCTGCTTGGTTCAGGGGATGTGCCCCGTGAACGGACCCGTTACTGGATCGGCTGCGACAACGACAATCTCTATATGGCGTTTTCCTGCAGTGAAAGCAATCCCTCCGGGATCAAACGCGTATTTACCCATGCTGAAGACAGGGACAATCAGATCTTCATGGATGACTGTGTCGAGGTATTTATTGACCCGATCAACAACGGTGTAAGCGGTAAGTTTCATTTTGCCATAAATGCAAATGGCGTGTTTTACGATGCTTTTGGTGGAAATAAGTCCTACCAGAGCAATCTGCAGCTGCATTGCAAGGTAGCTTCACCCGGCTGGATTGCAGAAATTGCCATACCGTTTGCTGATTTGGGAATGACTCCCAAAGGTGCCGAGACTCTTATGATAAATATGGCCCGTGAACGGCAGGGCTTGCCGCGGGAATATTCCTGCTTCAAAGCCGGCGAGCCGAAGACTGGATTCCATCACCTCAGCCATTTTATTCTTTTCCGGCCGGAAAATACAGCAAGTGAAAAACCACCTGTGACTGTTTTCTCTCTGGGTTCTGAAGACCAGCCGGAGCTTTTCTTCAAAAACAGGGACGAGTCCGATAAAAAGCAATATGAGCTCGAACTTGTGACATTTGACAGCGCCGGCAAGAAGCTTGGCGAGTTCAGGAGCAGATGTGCTCCCGGCTCCGGGGGCAGTATAAAGTGGAGGCGCAGCAGGGAAAAGGTGGCAGGATTTAATTATTCACTGTATCAGTTGGAACCGGAACGCAAAAAAATATATTCCAATTCATTTGCGTTCACGCAGCTTCGGCGGGTGAGGCAGACTATGCATATAAAGGAGCCTCTGTTTGAGAGCCTGCTGGATGAGAGCAAGACACGCAAAATGGATTACAGCGGCTTTTTGTGGCTGTTCAGCTATCCATTCAGTTCGAATATGGCCGCATTTACGAGACAGTATGCGGTTGCATACGATCTGATGAATTATCATGAGCTTCTGAAAAATATTGGCTTGATGCCTTTGTATTCGCCCGGTTCATATAACTGGTGGGAGAAGAATCTGCCTGAAGGAAATGATATAGTACCCGGTGTCACTTTTGCATTTGCTTCAAAAAATGCCTTGCCAAAGGGCCTCGAAAACTCAATGACAATAGTGCCTGAAGTAAAGGAACTGTACTTGCAGGCATTGCGTGAAATGGCGGCGAAACCCGGAATATTGGCTATTTCCCTGGGAGATGAGATCGGTCATTACAATGAGCGTAAATTGGTTTCATACATGCACGGATCCGCGGAGGTGCATCCTTCCATAGTGGCAATGGACAAGCGTATCAAAACGGAGTTTGGACGGGGAAAATACGGCATTCCCAAGGCTGAGGAGAAGGATCCTCTGGCATGGATCGCGTACAGGCGTTTTCTTGAACAGGAATTGAACAAGCTGTTTACTGATGCAGCCGCCGAAGCAAGAAAAATCAATCCGTATATAATAATAGTCTCAGAGGATCCTGTCGGCAATTTGAACATAGTCTATGATTTTTCCAAGTGGAAGAACATCTGCGATGTGGTGACCCATCAGTTGTATCCCCGCAATGAAAACATTGATTACGGCGGTTTTCTGACCAGATATCTGGCGGACCTGAGCGGAGTAGAGCAGGTATGGCCATGCCCTCATGTAGAGGAATATGCGGCCAATTTCACGCCTTCGGAAGTGCTGGACGAATTGTCCTCCGCGATCAGAAACGGCGCCAATGGTTTCCAGTATTTTCTTAATGACAGCCGTGGGCGTTTCAGCAAGACAAAGTACATCATCAGCGAATATTGGGGTGCTCCTGACAGGTATGAAACACTGATGAATGTGATAAAGCTTATGCGGACAATGCCGGCATTGAAAGAATATCCCCGTGACGCGGCGGTGTTTGTTTCGACTGATTCATTGCGGGCCTATCCCGGATTCACTTCCCTGCCGGAAGACGAGGTCATACTCCATGGCTTCCTGGGAAATGGAGCTGGCGTGAACTACAGCTTCATAAATGAAAGCACTCTTGATGATCTGAAGCGCTTCAAAATAATATTTACGGCTAACAGCAAGTACATTCCCGAGGATGCGCTGCTGAAATTGGAACGCTATGTGGAGCAGGGCGGCATGCTGGTGCTGCTTGATCCGGAGGCCCTGTCTTTCAATCCTGAAGGTGAAAAGCTTGATGCAGTTCGTTCAAGGATCACCGGCATTGCTGAAATATCAGGATGGGGAAGTGCGCAGGCAATGCAGTACATGGGAGAAAATGTCAGCTATTGCGGAGCAAAATATGCAAAAGTCAGACTGCTGCCGGGAGCTGATGCTGCCGCAACATTTGACGATGGCGTTGCAATAGTGCGCAACAGGCTGGGTAAAGGCGCGTGTCTGACATTTACAGCCAATCCATGCACAGCCAATCTGGCAGGCAGCGCAAATTGGAAGCATTTATTTGAAAAACTATCATCCTCTGCGGGATGTCAGGTCAAGTCTCCGATATGGCGTTTCAGGCTGCCAGAGAAGCTTGCGGAATATACTCCGCAAAAAGTGGCGGGTGTCTGTCATACTGGAAATCACATTTCCTGGAGCAGTTTCAAGATGGACCAGTCCTGCAATTCGGATGTATCCGGGCATTATTCGTTTGCCCCGCAGCCGGATTACATCAAGGATGCATCCGCTGAACAGATATCGTTTTCTTCCGGCAAACTGACAGACCGGGCACGTGCTGCGCTTGCCAAGAGTGCAGCGTTGGGGGCAACCGCCTGGTGGCAGTGGGTTGTTGGTTACAAACCGGGCGACAGCCAGATCACTGTCAACTTTGCCTTCAATAAAAAGGTCCCGGTCAAAAGGGCCAGGTTATGGGTATGCGGTGATGTCAGGGAATATGAGTTCTCTGCAGGTGGAAAGAAAACTGCATACAGGGGAAAGTGGAGGAATGGAATGCTTATGGAGATGATAGATCTTGAATTGCCGGAGAATGTCACAACTGACAATGCTCAGATAAAAATAAGCGGCGGCAGTAATACACTTATCATCGCCGAGGCGGAGGTGTGGTCTGAATAGTTCTGCGGTGCTTTGTGCAGAACATTGAACCTGTGGAAAACTTGAAAATCCTGTTGTGCTGAAAAAATAGCAGGATTTTCAAGTTTTTTATTTGCTGTGCAATGAAAGGCTTTTTATTGTGATTGTCTGGTGAATTCTATGATTTTGTCTGAAGTTTACGGGACGGACTGTATATGGCATTTCGATTTTTTTATTGAATCTGCGTAAACTATCCGGTAAAATCAAAATTATATTGAACAATTAGATATTTTTGAAATAAGACAGCAGATCTTATAGTATACTCTGTTGACGGAAACAAAAATACTGGAATATTTTTAATGTTTACCAATGCGTGAAAGTTTTATGCAATGGAAAGCGTATAGTCATTACAAACTTGTAAACAGTAAAACAACTGACATGACATACAGGATATAGCAAAAAGGGGGATTCAAGACAATGAAGTTCTTTCATCTTTCAGATTTGCATTTAGGCAAACGTGTCAATGGATATTCCATGCTGGAGGATCAGAAACATATTTTGAAGCAAATAATTTCCAGCGCTGAAAAGGAAAAACCTCAGGCAGTCATTATTGCCGGCGATGTTTATGACAAGTCCACGCCGTCAGAAGAGGCCGTAAGTTTACTGGATGATTTCCTCTGCAGTTTGATCTTACTTGAAAACCATCCTGAGGTATTTGTCATCTATGGCAATCATGATTCTGCCGAGCGTCTGGCATTCGGAAATCGTCTGATTGAGCAGAGCGGAGTCCATCTTTCATCTGTCTTCAACGGCGAAATAAAATCAATAAAAATGCAGGATGAGTATGGAGAGGCGGTATTTCATCTGCTGCCGTTCATAAAGCCGTCTGATGCCAGATGTGCTTATCCGGAAGCCAAAATAGAGACCTATACCGATGCAGTCAATGAAGCTGTCAAACATTTGAACATTGATTCAACACGGAGAAATATTCTGATTGCCCATCAATTTGTGACAGACGCCGTACGCAGTGAATCAGAAGATGTGACTGTTGGAGGAATGGATAATGTTAATGCCGGGGTCTTTGACAGTTTTGACTATGTTGCCCTGGGACATCTGCATCGCCCGCAGGCAATTCCCGGCAGGGAAAACATACGCTATTGCGGAACGCCCTTGAAATATTCCCTCTCCGAAAAAGATGACATAAAGGGTATTCTTATTGTTGAGATGGGAGCGCGTGGGACTGTGAACTGCCGCACTGTTCCATTAGTCCCGCTGCATGATATGCGTGAAATCACAGGGACCTATGATGAACTGACTCTTCTGAAAAACTATGAAGGCACAAACAGGGAAGATTATATCCATGTTGTTCTGACTGACAGTGAAGATGTTATGGATGCCATCGGACGGCTACGTGTGATTTATCCCAATATCATGTCCTTGAAATATCATAGAAACGAGTCGGATTTGAATACAAGAGTCATGGCGATTAACAATGTCGAGAAAAAGACTGACATGGAAATTCTTAAAGAACTTTATAAAAATCAGAATGACCATGATATGAGTGCCGAGCAGGAGGCATTTGCCGAAATGATCTTCAGGGAAATCAGGGAGGAAAAATAATGAGACCTACTAAATTGATCATATCCGCATTCGGACCGTTTGCCGACAGGCAGGAACTGGACCTGAATACTCTCGGCAGCAAGGGCATTTACCTGATCACAGGCGATACCGGAGCCGGGAAGACAACTATTTTTGATGCCATTACCTATGCCCTTTTCGGGGAACCCAGTGGGGATGTGCGTAAAGTCAATATGCTCCGTTCTGATTATGCGGACAAGGATACCGTTACAGAAGTGATTCTTGAGTTTACTCACCGGGGACAGAATTATTCAATCGCCCGTATGCCCGCTCAGTTGCGTCGCGCGCAAAGGGTGCATAATGGCAGGGAATATACGGAGAAGGCAGCGACGGTCACTCTGAAACTGCCGGACGGGACTGAGCTTACTAAAAACAATGATGTAGAGTCCAGGATCAAAGATATTCTGGGAGTGGACCGGGGACAGTTCAACCAGATTGCAATGATAGCTCAGGGACGATTTCAGGAATTGCTGCTGGCGGATACCAATAAGCGCCTTGAGATTTTCCGTGAGATTTTCAAGACTCAGCGCTTCGGAATCTTTGAAAAGCGGATTCAGGAGGAGAACAGCCGTATCAGCAATGAATACAGAAATATAAACAATTCCATCCGGCAGTATGTCGATGGCATTCGCTGTCTGCCGGAAAGTAACTTGTACGCAAGATTGACGCTATGCAGAAAAGGCGAATGTTCCCCGGATGAATGCATGGTACTTCTGAAAAGCATTTTATCGGAGGAGAAGGAGCAGGAAAAAGAAAAAAGTGAACTTCTGCATGCAAAGGATAATGAAATCAATAAATTGACTGCGCGTATTGCCACGGCATGCAATCAGGAAAGGATGCGCAAAACCTGCTTGGAGGATCAGACACGCGTAAGTGCGCTGGAGCCAGTAGAACAGGAATTAAGCAGGAAAGCGATACAAGTCAAAAGTACTAATGACAGTCAGATTGAAGCTAAGCAGCAGAAAATCGGGCAGATAAGGCAGGCTCTTCCTGACTATGATCAGTTGGCGGCATTAAAAGTAAAAGCAGCTGATTTGACGAAAGAGCTCAGTATGCTCGAAAATGCAATAGCTGCCTCAGAAAAAATAAGGGAAAGGTCACAGCTGGAACTCCAGGAACTGAAGACGGAATATAAGGACCTGACGGATTCCTCCGCTGGTATTGAGCGGATGAAAAACGAATTGAAATACTTGGAAGAATGCCGCAGGGCTTTGAAAAAGCTGGAGGTGGACAAAAATGAGTATGACCGGCTTGAAAAGGAACTGAAAAAAGCACGGCAAAAATATGTAATGGAACAGGCCAGGGCCGCTGAAGAATTGAAAAGGGCGCAGGCACTGCGTATGCTTTTCAATAATGAACAGGCGGGTTTGATGGCAGAAACATTGATGGATGGGGTTCCCTGTCCCGTCTGCGGTTCAACTTCACATCCGTGCAAGGCTGTAAAATCTGAAAATGCTCCGACGGAAGCAGAAGTTAAAATCGCCGAGAAGGCAGCTCAGGATGCACAACTTTCAGCCAATGATAAAAGTTCAGATGCAAGTAAATGCGGGGGGCGGGCTGAAACTGCCGGAAAAGCATTGCTGGAGCAGGCGGAAAAGCTGCTTCAGGTCAATGACCTTGAAGTTCTGGCAGAAAAATTGGCGCTGGAAAATAAAAATCTGGAGGAGAAGATCGATAAAAAGAAATCTGAGCTTGAAGAGGGGGAAAGGCGTCATAATCGCTGGATAAAACTGCAAAAACTGATTCCTGAAAAAGAGGACAAATGCAGTGCAGATGAGTATGATCTGTCGAAAAAGAAAACAAATATGGCTGCCGGGCAGACGCAGCTGAAGGGACTTGAAACACAGATTGCTGAACTTGGGGCCAGACTTCATTTTGCAGACAGGAATGCAGCTTTGACATCATGTAAGACACTTGAGGTTGAAATCAAAGGCTTGCAAAATGAAATTGCAGAGGCAGAAAAGAATCTGCGGACATGCAGGGATGAACTTACGCAGAGGCGGGGAAATATTACGCAGGCGCGCGAGTTGCTTAAAGATGCGGAGGTGCTGGATATCGCCGCGGCTGAAGGCGAGCTTGAAAAACTCAAGGAAGATCAAAGAAAAATCAGAGGTGAACAGCAGGCGATAAAATCAATGCTGGACAGCAATGAAGAAATACAGAAAAATCTCATTGTCAAACTGCAGGAAAGTTCTGAGATACTGAAGCGGGGCAGCTGGATGAATGCTCTTTCCGAAACGGTTAATGGCAAATTGAACGGTAAGCCGCGCATACGTTTGGAAACATATTATCAAATGGAGGTGTTTGACAGGATAATTATTCGTGCAAACTCTCATCTGATGAGGATGTCCAATGGGAAATATGACTTGAAACGGCGGGAAAATTATGATACGGGAACGGCCCAGACGGGTTTGGACTTGAATGTAATCGATCATTATTGCGGCATGGAACGCAGTGTCAAGTCACTTTCCGGCGGTGAAACTTTCATGGCGTCACTTTCGCTTGCGCTTGGTTTTTCAGAGGAGATACAGTCCACTGCGGGAGGCATAGTTCTGGATACGATGTATGTGGATGAGGGCTTTGGCACACTGGATGAAGAAGCGCTTCAGCAGGCACTGAAAGCCCTTAACGGTCTGACTGAAGGAAACAGGCTTATCGGCATTATTTCCCATGTGGAAGAACTGCGGAAAAACCTTGAGAAACAGATTGTCGTTACCAGGGCCGGCAAGAGCAGCAAGCGTGGCAGTTCTGCCGCAATCCTGGCATAAACATATATTGTCGTCTGCTATGAACCGTGAACAGCAGAGCATTGCTGCAAAGACAAATCATAAAGCGCAATGCCCTCTGTTTGGATGGTTTCCTGACTGTGATAATTTTTTCAGTAACATTGCATTTTGCTTTTTTGCATGCTATCTTCCAGGAAAATCCAGGAGGTGCGTGTTATGAATAATGTCCTTTTTACAAATGTAAATGTATACGATGGAAGTTCAAAGGCTTCTTTCATGGCCGATGTTGCGGTGAAGGAAGACAGGATCGCAGAGATAGCCCCTTGCGGGACTCTTGTGAAAACAGGAGCGGATGTAGTTGACGGAAAAGGCAAGGCACTTATTCCGGGTTTTATAGATGTGCATACACATTCCGAATCCACTTATGCAAGGGTTCCATCGGGAGACAGCCGCATATCGCAGGGAGTTACCACGGATATTTCAGGAAATTGCGGTTCATCCTATTATCTTACCGGGGCAAAAGAGGCCACTGACGGGTACAGGGACACTTATGGATCATTTGCAGCCTTTGCCGATTATATAGACAAAAGCGGAACGGCAGTAAATGCGGCACATCTTTGCGGGCATAACGCCCTGCGCATTCATGTCATGGGATATGAGGAAAGAGAGCCGACCAGGGAAGAAATGCAAAAGATGAAAATGCTTTTGCAGGATGCTTTGGACAACGGAGCCTGCGGCATGTCCTCCGGGCTTTATTATCTCCCCGGTTATTTTGCCAAAACGGAGGAAGTCTGCGAGCTTGCATCCCTGCTTAAAGGTACCGGCAAGCCCTATGCCACCCATATCCGCAGTGAATCGGCATATCTTCTGGAATCCATTGAGGAAGCGGTCACTATTGCCAAAGCTGGAGACAACAACCTTGAGTTGAGCCATTTGAAAACCGGCGGTGGAGCGGCGTACTGGCATAAAATAGATGCTGTATTTGACCTTATTGAAAGATATCGGCAGAAAGGTATGGACATTCTGGCAGACCGTTATCCATATACTTATTCCAGCACTGCTCTGCGCATGATCGTTCCGGAGCCTTTCAACAAAGTGGACACTATCACATTATGCGGTCGGCTCAGGGAATCGGAGGAATACAGAAAGGAGCTGACTGCAGCCCTTGAAGCAAAGGAAGAGAACTCGTTTGCCAGAGTAATAATTGTGAATTCTCCTTTCCAGGAGCATAGAAGGTTTTTTGGCAAAAACCTTGTGGAAATCGGTAATGAAATGGATTGTTCTCCCGCTGATGCTGTCGTAGCACTTCTTGCCGCAGGGAATTCTCCCAGTGCGGCCTTTGGCAGCATGTGCCGTGAAAACATGGAAAAGATCCTTGCCAAGCCCTATGTCATCTGCGGAAGTGACAGTTCCATCCGTGCCTTTGGGGATAACAGCACCCATCCGCGTGCATTCGGTACATGTCCCTGTTTTTTCCGCACAGCTGCTCTGACATGCTCTTATGAATCCATAATTCATCGCATGACATATCTTGCCGCAAAAAAGTTCAAATTGGAAAAACGGGGCCTTATAACGCCGGGATATTTTGCCGATCTTGTTCTTCTGGATCTGGACAGGTTTGATTGCATTACTGATTATGGAAATCCGTCATGTATTGCCTCCGGTGTGGAAAGAGTTTATGTGAATGGTGCATTGTCCTATACTCCCGATCCGGAAATAAAAACTGAAAGAAACGGCAGATTTCTGCGTGTCATGTAAGTGCTTCAATCTGAGGAGGAGATTACTCTTCCATAAATTGATTGCAGGTGATTGTGTATTTCCGCTTTTTGTTGTCAGTCTTATTGTAGGAAAATGTAATATTTGTTTCTGCTGAATAATTTGAGTACTTTGGATAGTAAAGGCTGATATTGAGAATTATGGCTATAATTGAAATATATTAAATTGCATTTATTTATATACAAAAAATAAATGCAATATTTTTCTTTTTTAGAGTTTGCTTTTTGCGGATGGTGCTATACCTTATAGGGCGGCTAGGGGGGGGGGGGGAAAAAGAGAACCACCCGCCGCACC
>JAZURH010000453.1:0-2692 GCA_045606125.1 Lentisphaeria bacterium
ATAGACAATGGCGGACGAATTGCAGGCGTTACTTAACAGGATAGTAGACGAGGAACTCAGCAAAACGGAAAGTGCAAAGGAAGAGATCCTTTCCCAGGCAAAAGTCGAAGCGGAAGCCATACTTCGCAACGCCAGAGCTGAAGCCGATGGGATCATTTCAGGCGCCAGGAAAGAAGCTCAAATCATAGAGCGCAAAGGTGAAGAGGCATTAAGGCAGGCGTCAAGGGATGTTCTTCTTTCACTTAGGGGAAAATTGAATGAACGTGCCCATGCGGTTGCTCTTGATCTGGTAGGTTCCGCCCTGTCCGGCGGGGAACTGGCGCAGATTCTTTCGCGTATGATGGTGAGTTATCTGCAGAGCGGAGCATCCGAGGATAAGATCGAAATACTTCTCAATGAGTCTGATCTTGCGGCAGTTGATGCAGCTCTTTCAGCGGCGCTTGCTGCTGATTTGCGCAGCCGCTGCGACCTGGTACCCGTGAATGGTGTTTCCGGCGGATTCAAGCTTGTTTTCAGTGGGGATGATGTTGTATATGACTTTACGGACAAGTCCCTGGCCGAAGTCCTGTCAACCAGACTTGGCAGCAGGCTTGCCGCAATAGTTTCCGGTGAATAAACCATGGCTGCCGATTTGTTTTATTTTATGTCTTCCCTTCCCATGCTGCGAGGCGGCATGGAGGCACCTTTCACGGCTGAAAGTTTTCTGCAGCGCTGTGAAGATTTGCTGGGAAATGAAATTGCCACCCGCCTGCGCAAGGTGACACTGGAGCCGGACGGGCATATCCCTCCCAATGATACAGCGGCAGACTGGTATGGCTTTGAGACATATTTGCGCAACTGCGTATCGGAATCGCGTCGCTTAAAGATGAAGCTTGCTCCCGGAGGCGATTTGCGTCCGGATTCCATGCTTCTTCCTTCCATGAGGAAGCGCATAGAGGACGCCATGGCAATGTCTGCTCCTGCGGCAAGGGAAGAAGCACTTGATAGAATCAGACTTGACTATCTTGACGGACTGGCAGCCGGGCACAGTTTTGACATGACGGCGCTTACAGTATACTTGATAAAACTGCTTATTCTTGACAGGCGTTCATCCAGAAATCTTGAGCGGGGGCGAAGGGCCTTCGACACGCTTCTGGACAGGGGATTTGCCCAGGCGGGCGAAAAGCGCATTGGTGAAGAACTTTAAGGATATTTTGAAAAGATGAACGAGCAAATTCAAACTGGAAAGGTCACGGGTGTCAATGGAAACATGGTCAGTGTATCCTTTGACGAGCGTGTTATACAGAATGAGGTCGCCTATGTTCTTACCGGCGAAGGGACCCGTCTCAAGTCCGAGGTGATCCGGGTACGCGGCCGTGAGGCTGACATACAGGTGTTTGAAAGCACCACTGGAGTCAAGGTCGGCGATTCTGTGGAGTTTACTGGAAATCTTCTTTCAGTCGAACTGGGCCCCGGACTTCTCACGCAGGTCTATGATGGATTGCAGAACCCTCTGCCGGAACTTGCAGTGCAGACAGGTTATTTTCTTAAGCGCGGACTTTATGTCTATCCCCTTGACCGGAAGAAAAAATGGGCATATACACCGGTTGCCGAAGTTGGTGCCATATTGAGCGCCGGAGACACTGTCGGAACAGTTCCCGAAGGGATCTTCACCCATCGTATAATGCTTCCATTTGCCTGGGAGGGAGAATGGAGGATAACCTGGACAAAGGAGGCTGGTGATTACAGCATTGACACAGTGGTTGCCAAGGCAGAATGCGGCGGTGTTGAAAAGGAGATCACCATGGTCCAGACATGGCCGGTAAAGATACCGATCAGCTGCTACAAGGAGAAGATGCTTCCCAGAGAGCCGCTTGTCACCCAGATTCGCATTATCGATACATTTTTCCCGGTTGCGAAGGGAGGCACATTCTGTACTCCCGGGCCCTTCGGTGCCGGAAAGACAGTGCTTCAGCATGCTCTTTCACAGCGTTCAGAAGTTGATGTTGTCATAGTGGCCGCGTGTGGTGAACGCGCCGGTGAGGTTGTTGAGATTCTCCGTGAGTTCCCTCACCTTGACGATCCCAGGACCGGACGCCATCTTATTGACAGAACTATAATCATCTGCAACACCAGCTCAATGCCTGTCGCCGCCCGTGAGGCTTCCATATACACCAGTGTCACACTGGCGGAATACTACAGACAGATGGGACTCAGCGTACTGCTTCTTGCTGACTCCACTTCAAGATGGGCTCAGGCGCTCCGCGAAGAATCAGGACGCCTTGAGGAGATTCCCGGTGAAGAGGCGTTCCCGGCTTATCTGGAATCTCTGGTTGCCAGCTTCTATGAAAGAGCCGGTCTTGTTAAGCTCAGGGACGGCAGTACCGGTTCAGTCACGATATGCGGTGCCGTAAGTCCTGCAGGCGGTAACTTTGAAGAACCTGTTACCCAGGCGACCCTGAAAGTTGTCGGTTCGTTTCTGGCTCTTTCCAGGGACCGCGCAAACGCCCGTCGCTATCCTTCCATACATCCCATGGACAGCTGGAGCAAGTATCAAAGCATAGTTGCGCCGGAGAAGATAAAGAAAGCCCGTGCCATGGTCAGGGAGGGAATAGAGGTAAATCAGATGATGAAAGTCGTAAGTCGGAGGCCAAGCGGTCTTAGGAAGACAACAGCAAGCAGCAACTCCTTGGCTCACAGAACGACATGGCTA
>JAZURH010000454.1:0-4997 GCA_045606125.1 Lentisphaeria bacterium
CGGCTCCAAGCAGTATGACGAACATGCACTTGTTGGAATTGCCCTCGGCCCTGATGATGCTTCCCAGACCGAAGCTAATGTGCTGGAAGATATTTCCCCACAGGATGATGGAAAGATATGTTCTAGCGTAGGGAATGGCCTGTTCAGTGCCGCCGAAGAGCAGCAGTATTTTGTCCAGAAATACAAGTCCTATTGCCTGGAAGGTGAAGATGAAAATGCAGAATAGGGCGAATGCCTGACCCAGTACCTTTTCCGCCTCCCCGGCCTTTTTTTCGCCGAGAAGAATTGATATTACGGAAGATGAACCAACGCCAACCAGTACGCCGAAAGCCAGTAGTATCACCATTATTGGGAATGTAAGTGCCAGTCCCGCCTGAGCGTCGGCGCCTATTCCCCGGCCTATGTAGAGTCTGTCTACCATGTTGTAGGCGCAGTTCACTACTGCCGACAGTATTGCCGGCAGTGCGAATTTCAGGAGAAGTTTGCCCTCCGGTTCCGTTCCCATGAAATCCGATTTATTTGCGGATATTTTCATCTGTGTTCCTGTTGTATGGCTGAGTTGATGTTCCTTGAAATTATTTGTAGGGCTCTGTTCCGCAGTCGAAACGCCTGTATACCGGGGTGCCGTCCGGCAGTGGAGGCGCGGAAAAATCCGGTTCCAGTCTGACTTTGCCACCTCCATTTGGAAGGTCAAAGGCGTATGCAGGAACAGCCATGCCGGAAATGCTGCGGCGCAGTTTTTCCATAATGTCCAGTCCCGCCTGCACTCCTGTTCTGAAGCAGCTGGTCCCCTTTATGGGGTCTCCGTGGAACAGATAGTAGGGTTTTATTCTCATTGCAAGCAGCTTTGTAAACAGACTGCCCAGCGTTTCCGCATCATCGTTGATTCCCTTAAGCAGGACGCTTTGGTTCACAACCGGGACTCCTGCCGCCATAAGTCTGCGGACGGCAGCCTCCGCCTCCGCAGAAAGTTCAAAGGGATGGTTGAAATGTGTGGCTATCCATATTGTTTTTTTCGATGAACCGAGTATTTCGCACAGTTCAGGGGTGAAGCGCTGGGGCAGGGCGACAAGAGTGCGGGTGCCTATACGCAGCATTTCAAGACCGGGGACTCTGTTGAAGGCATCTATGATTCTTTTCACATGACCGTCTTCCAGCAGCAGGGGATCTCCTCCGGATACAAGAAGCTCCCGGACTTCAGGCTTTCCGGACAGGTATCGCACCGCATTCTCCAATTCTGAATCGGAGGGGGCGCCCATGGGTTCTCCCCATATCCGCTTTCTCATGCAGTGCCGGCAATGCACGGCGCATACGCCGCATGTAAGGAACAATGCTCTGTCCGTATATCTGTGAACCAGTCTCGGCTGGGGTGAAGAGTTACCTTCGCCCAGCGGGTCGAAGTCTCCGTCCGCGTCTTCAAGTTCACCGGGACAGGCTACGCATTGTGCCACCACCGGGTCGTCTATAGCAGCTGATCGTGCCAGCGAGGCGTAGAACCTGGTTGCCAGCATGGGGTAGACCCGGGCGGCCGTCCTGACTTCATCCAGGATACTGTCGTCCCAGCCGAAGAAATCCGCGAACTGCTCCGGTGTTCTCAGTGCGTTCTGCATCTGCCAGTGCCAGTCCTGATGCTTTGTATTGTCCTGCATTTGCCTGTCCGTTTTCCCTGTTGTATTTATGATGTAATTTCAAAACTATCATCGAAATGCGCGTCTACATGAACACATTGGTCCTGGCTGCGCTTCCTGCCGCAGGAAGGTGCGGCAGGAAGCCGTTGCCTTAGCCATTGTTCCCGTCTTATTGTGCATTTTTCGCTATTTTTGAAATTACCTTTTATGATATGTTACTTTTTTTGCATAAACTATGTGCAAAAATAAGAAACGGTAATATAGTATCGCTTCTATCAGCCGTAAAATGGCAAAGTCATAAAACGCAATATGTTTTGAGGTGTAAAAGTGGAACTTTCACAATCCAAAGTAATCGTCAATGTCGTAGAAGTTGAACCGTGCGTGATGAAACTGCATCTTGAGATGCCTGCCGAACGCGCCGATGCAACCTACAAGAAGATAAGGAAGGCCGTTGCTTCCAAGGCTTCCATGCCCGGATTCCGTGCAGGAAAACTGCCGGCTGCCATGCTTGAAAAGCATTACGGCGCCCGCATCATGGCGGAAGCTACAGACGAGATAGTCCAGGAAGCCTACAGGGAAGGGCTTGACCAGTGCGATTTTGCGGACAGGATTTGCGGTTCACCCCGTCTTGACGGCGAGATCGAACCTTACAAGGCAGGCGAAGCCCAGAAGCTGGACATCGTCGTGGAAGTTTTCCCCAAGATAACCCTTCCTGAGTACAAGGGTCTTGAACTTATCCGTGAAAAGAAGGAAGTCACGGACGCTGATGTAGAGAAGCAGATCGCCATGTTTGGCGACATGAGCGTTTCATACGAAGAGGCCGACAAGGCCGCCGAAGCCAATGACATGCTTCAGCTTTCCTACGAGGCAGTCATACCCGAGGGCATGGAAGTCAGCGACAAGTCCAGCTACCTGGTCAAGGCTGAAAACACATGGATGGCACTTCGCGAGCCTGAGATGCTTCCCGGCTGCAGCACGATTCTTCTGGGCGTTTCCGCCGGTGAGGAAAAGGATGCCACAGTTACCTTCCCTGAGGACTTCAGCGGTTCTGATGAACTTAAGGGCAAGAGCCTGCAGTATCATTTTGCCGTCAAGTCAGTCCGCGCCGAGAAGCGTCCTGAAATGAATGATGATTTTGCCAAGCGTTTCGGCTGCGACAGCATGGACGCAATGCGTGACCTTCTGCGCAAGCGCATGGAAGAGCAGGCAGACAATGAGGCCCAGGGCAAGCTTGCCAAGCAGATCGTTGAGAAACTGACTGCCAATCAGGACTTTGCAGTTCCTCCCACCATGCTTGCCAGCAGCGCAGCGGGCACACTCCGTACCATGGCCGAGCAGAAGAAGCGTGAGGGAGTTTCCGAGGAAGACATCAAGTCCCAGCTGGACGAGATGAAGGAGAAGGCAAACAGTGACGCAGCCGCATCACTGCGTGAGTTCTGCATCTTCGAGGAAATTGCAAAGGCAGAGAAGATCGAACTTACCCAGCAGGACTACATCCGCATCGCCATGGAGTTCCAGCAGCAGGCTGGAAAGGCTAACATGAAGAGCGTGATGAAGGAAAAGCAGGAGAGCGGCGAATTCCAGAACGCATGCATGCGCCTCCGCTACATGCGCACGATCAACAAGATAATTGAACTTGCAAATGTCACGGATGCTCCTGCACTGGCATAAGCCTGAGATGGAGCGGTTCTGAGCCTGTACCCCGGGGCCATCCCGGGTACGGCGGATTTAGAGCAAGTTGCAACTGGCAGCCGTCTGCGGGCGGGCTGTCGGTTGCATGGAGCCCTGAGGTTCCCAGTTTTTCTTGGGGTCCTTGGGGTTTTTGTGCATAATGAGGCATATTGAGGTGGTGTTATAGGTCAAGCCACCGGGGAAAAGAATAGTTATTTGGAGAAAAGGTAATGTCTGAAATTAAGAGCAATGTTTACATGCCGTATGTCTGGGAGCAGACCGGACATGGCGAAAGAATGTCTGATATATATTCCCGTCTTCTGAAGGACCGCATAGTGCTTCTCGGATCACCTGTTGACGACAATGTGGCCAACCTTCTCATAGCCCAGTTCCTGTTCCTCCAGAGCGAGGATCCCAAGAAGGACATTGACTTCTATATCAACAGTCCCGGTGGCGTTGTCACTGCGGGGCTTGCCATCTATGATACGATGCAGATGCTTTCCTGCGATGTGCGCACATACTGCCTCGGTCAGGCTGCCAGCATGGGTGCTGTTCTTCTTGCTGCCGGCGCTCCCGGCAAGCGTTTTGCCCTGCCTCATGCCCGCATAATGGTCCATCAGCCTTCAGGTGGATGCGAAGGTACTGCGGCGGACATTGACATACATGCCCAGGAAATCCTCCGTATGCGTAAGATGCTTTACGACATACTTGCAAAGCACTGCGGAAAATCTGCTGAGGAGATATACAACAAGAGCAGCAGGGATCATTTCATGGGGCCTGAAGAAGCATTGTCAGAAGGTCTGATTGATAAGATTCTTTTCCCGGCTTCAAAATAAGTGAGGTAAGCTGATATGCCGAGAAAAAGCGATAGAATGGGAGAACCTCCGGACTGCATCGTATGCGGCAAGAACGCAGAGCAGACTGAAGGCGGTCTAACTTTTGGACGTAATGGTTACTACATCTGCGTCAGCTGCCTGAAGAAGTGCTGCGAAATGCTGGGGTGTGAGATGATTCCGGCGGAGGAACTGAAAAAGGAGCGCGGCAAGGCGGTTGACAAGGCCCACGGTGGCGTTCCTGCAGGTGCCAAGCTTAATTTGGTCCCTCCGGCTAAGCTGAAGGCCTATCTTGACGAATATGTGATCGGTCAGGATAAGGTCAAGAAGATACTGTCTGTTGCCGTGTACAATCACTACAGGCGTGTCAACTATCTGATGGAGCATGGGCAGGCGAAGGATGATTCCGTACGGCTGGACAAGAGCAATGTTCTTCTCATCGGACCAACTGGAAGCGGTAAGACTCTTCTTGCCCAGACCCTTGCCCGCAAGCTGAATGTTCCCTTTGCAATAGCAGATGCAACGACACTTACCGAGGCCGGCTATGTTGGTGATGATGTGGAAAACATTCTCCTGCGTCTTATCCAGGCGGCGGACTATGATATTGAGCGTGCTCAGCTGGGCATAATCTTCATTGACGAAATCGATAAGATTGCGCGCCGTTCCGAAAATGTTTCCATTACAAGAGACGTTTCCGGCGAAGGCGTGCAGCAGGCATTGCTCAAGATACTTGAGAGCACCGTTGCCAATGTGCCGCCCAAGGGCGGGCGCAAGCATCCTCTTGAAGAGTACATCAAGATAGACACGACCAACATCCTGTTTATCTGTTCCGGTGCGTTTTCAGGATTGGACAAGATAATCGAGC
>JAZURH010000455.1:0-8165 GCA_045606125.1 Lentisphaeria bacterium
TGAAAAAAGGCAGGCTCACAAAGGCAAGCCTTACCGCAAAGGAGGCTGGCCCCTTCAAACTGGAATACAAAAACACCGTAATCACTGCAGCGCTTGAAAAAGGATGCACTTTCAAGGTGCCAATAAAAGACGGTAACATTATGAAAGATACTTTTTGACAGTGCGCCGGTCAAGCCCTGATATAGCGGCCACCGCAGCCAGCGTCCCTTCACGCCTGTAAAGGGCGCCTATGTATTCACGCATAAGCTCGTCAGCAGTCAGCCGGCAATTTTCAAAGAAATAAGCCGGCTGATTTTTTTCTGTTCTTTCCATGCTCATGACCGGCCTGTACTCTCCGCGCACAAGAAGATTACGCAAACACTGCTCAAGTTCACGGACATTGCCGGGCCAGTCGTAGTTGAGCCCCAGGTTCCCTATTATCCAGTCACAGCATGCAGAAGCAAAATCCAATGCCTCATCCCCTTCCAGCATGCGTTTGGCCAGGATAATAACAAACTGGCGTAATTCCTCCTCCCTGCCATCTATCAACTCGCGAAGAGGTGCGGTGTTCACTGTATCCGAGCAGATACGGAAAAGCAGATCATGCCTGAAGGCCCCCTCGCTGCACAATTTAGGCAAATTCTTGTTAGTGGCTGCAATAACCTTTCCGCTGAAGGCACGCTGTTCAGTCTCCCCTACCCTGTTAAACTGCCTTGTCTGCAGAAGACGAAGAAGTTTAGCCTGGGTCTCCATGCTTACATCCCCTATCTCATCAAGAAAAATGCAGCCGCTCCTGCGACAGGTCTCAAAATGACCGCGCACAGTGCTGATCGCACCGGTAAATGCCCCCCGGGCATGACCGAACAATTCCGATTCAACAAGAGTTTGAGGCATTGCTGAAAGCTGAACAGGATGATAACAGTTGCGGTAATTCTCCTCAAAACGGCCGGATCCGGCATTAAATGGAATGAACTGGGAAAAAGCAATAGCACGGGCAGCAAGCTCCTTTCCTGTTCCTGATTCCCCGCATACAAGGGTGGTGATTCCTTCCATGCCGTACAGAAGATGTCTGCTGTACCGCCTTAAATCACAGGTGAAAATGGATTCCCATATTGAAGAACGCATCCGGGAAGCAGCAGGAGAACCGCCGGCAATAAAATCAAATATATGATTGAATGCCCTGTGTATCTGATGAAACAAAGCAAATATATTCTCAGGCAGATAACGGCATGCGGAACTGCGACCGGAAAAATAAATCACACGGGAAAAATCTGCAAGAAAATCAGCATACAGGGACGCATTCTCATTTTCTGCCGCTTCACCAAGATATATATTCCGGCACATGGGACCGCTGTACCTGGCAAAAAGCCAGTATATGGCAAATATGTCCCAATGTTCAATAAAATCGGCAGACTCCTTGTAGATGCAGCCGGACAAACCCCGCTCTATGAGCTGACTGCAAAGGGAATTGATCAGAGTAAGATTTTCATTTACGGAAAGTTCGCCGTCCACACTGTGCCAGGCATTATACAAAGTCCTGTATTTTCTGCCAAGAATATTCTTTTCTATTTTTGTGCGGGCCTCGGTAAAGGGATTTGTAAAAACCAGTCCGCCATAAAGTGCTATCAGTTTCTTTTCCCCATCGGTAAACATACTTCTCCCTAAATTAAAAATAAACATTTTTTGCATAGTAATATATACATTTTATGTACATATCAAATAAAATATTATTTATATTCCACCTGCTTCAAGCAGAAAAGCATTTTGGCACAGATTTTGCATGATAATTTAATGTTCGCAGGTTAATAGAAAACAAGGAGAACATTACATTATGAGATGGTTGACATACAGAGATAAAATGGCAATGCTGAGCGGGAACAGGGAAATAAGCTACGCCCGACTCATGGAACGAATAATTACTGCCGGCAACGCCATGAAAGAAATATGCAAACCGGGAGACAGGATTGCAATTATCGGTGAAAACTCTCCTGAATGGCTTATGGCCCTTTACGACACATGGAAACTGCATGCCATAGCGGTCCCCATAGACTTCATGTCCTCCCCGGAAGACATTGCATACATACTGGATGACTGCAGACCTGTCGCCATCTGGAGCGACAAGGCAATGGAGGAAAAGCTGGCAGAAGCCATGGCTATGCTTAAAAACGGAAAACCAAAGATTCTTCAACTGGAATCTCTGGTGGACTATTCAGGAACAGAAGAACACCGGGACGACAGCATAGGCGAAAGTGACGACAGCGAAACAGCCCTTATCATCTATACTTCAGGCACCACAGGATTCCCCAAGGGCGTCATGCTCACTTTCGGAAACATAAACGCCAACACCCGTGCCTGTTCAACCCAGATCGAAGTCTTCATCCCGGAAGACAGAGTACTTGTGGTCCTTCCCCTGCATCATTCCTATCCTCTTATGGCAAGTGCCATCATGCCTCTCTCCATAGGCGCCGCATCCGTGTTTGCCCAAGGCATGAACGGCGAAGCCATAATGGCAGCACTCAATCAGGGTAAATGCACATTCATCGTCGGCGTTCCGAGGCTGCTGGAAATATTCAGGAACTCCATGATGCAGAAAATACGCAGCTCAAAGCTGGCGACTTTCCTTTATCATATCTGCGCCGCCTGCAACTCACTGTGGCTTTCCCGTCTTATATTCAAGAAAGTGCAAAACGCCTTCGGCGGCCATATCAGATACATTTCATCGGGAGGGGCTGCCGCAGACCCGCAGGTGACAAAGGATTTCTACGCTTTGGGATTCCAGTTGCTGGAAGGCTATGGAATGACCGAAACAGCACCCATGATATCATTCACTCCTCCCAACGGAAAGCATAAACCGGGTTCTCCGGGAAAACCCATTCCCTGCAACGAAATTAAAATCTGCGACGGCGAAGTGCTGGTTCGCGGCGAAAATGTGATGAAAGGCTACTATGGCAAACCGGAAGAAACCGCAAAAGCCATAGACAAGGACGGATGGCTCCACACAGGCGACCTGGGACATATTGATAAAGACGGTTTCCTGTTCCTCACAGGCAGAAGCAAGGAACTTATAATACTGGGAAACGGCAAGAACATAGCCCCCTACGAACTGGAACTGAAACTTGCAGAAACAGGTGGAAAGCTGATTTCAGAATGCGCCGTATCTGACGACGGCATGAACCTGATAGCAGTAGTTGTTCCCGACATGGAAACCATATCCGCAATGGGAATAGTGAACATCAATCAAACCCTTACAGACAAAGTGCTTGAACCATACAACGAAGCAGTACCCACCTATAAGCGCATTTCCTCCCTCGTAATATGGAACAATCCCCTCCCCCGCACAAGACTGGGCAAACTGCGCAGGCATGTCATAAGGGAATCCCTTTCAGGCAAGCCCGAAAATAAAAAAGCTGAACCATCAAAAGACAGCAAACCAGATACGGAGACATACAGGCATCTGGTTGCATCCATAGAGAAAATCGCCGGCAGAGAAATAGGACCGGACGAGCATTTCGAACTTGAAATAGGACTTGATTCCCTGGCGAAAATGGGACTGCTCAGTTCCCTCAACAGCGACTGGGGAATATGGGTTGACATAGAAATGCTGGCAAAGCATCCCACTGCAAGGACTCTTGCCGAAGCCATAGACACCAACAGAGGAATATCCTCCGATCAGCAGGTAGAGGCTGTTCCCATGCCGCGGGCATGCTGGACCCATGGACCGATGCGCATGATGCTGTCCATCGCCATGCACTGCCTTACAAGATTCAAAGTCAGAGGACTTGAGAACATACCGGAAGGCCCCTGCATCTTTGCTCCGAATCACCAGAGTTTCATAGATGGCCCGGCTGTAGCCGTGGCAATGGGCTCCGCAAGATTCAGAAAAACCCTGCTCTATGTATATTCAAAATACATAGACGGCTCTCTTTCTGCCCCCTTCGCAAAAAGGCACAATATGGTACCCATGGAGATCAATGGCGATATACGCCGCTCCATAGCAACCCTGAAAAACGGTCTGCTGGAAGGAAAGTCGGCAATGATATTCCCGGAAGGCACACGCAGCATGGACGGGCAGTTGGGTGATTTCAAGGCAACATTCGCGCAAATTGCGAAAGACACCAATGTGCCGGTTGTACCGGTGGCGATCGACGGAGCATACAAGGTACTTCCCAGAGGCTCCAGATTCCCGTCACTATGGCGCAAAGTAACCATCACATTCCTGCCCCCCATATCCGCGGAAGGCAGCATCACGCCTGCTGAAATCTGCATGAACACAAAGGACAGCATAAGCAGCAGTCTTTCATAAAGAACATGGCACAAGCAAAAAAAACGGCTGCAGGAAGACAGCCGTTTTTTTGTTGATATGAGGATTTTTCACAATCCTGTTTCAGGGTGGAGATGGTCCCGTTTAAGTTGCTGTATATCCTGTTTCACCTGCCCGGACAGATTGTAGGTTCGCCCGGAACCGTCATAGAATAAATGCCCCATTTCCTTGAAATGATATGACTCGTTCCTGCCGAAAGCGCAGCAATTGAACTGTTCCGGCACCGGAATGCCCCGGGTCATAAGTTCCTTCATGCGTTCAGAGTGCTTTTCCCATACTTCACCGGGCAATATACCATATTCGCAGCATACCTTTGCCGCAATGGCAGCGACTTCGCCCAGCATTCCCAAAGTACGCATCACCCTGGCAGACGAAAATGCCACATGGGACAGGGAGATTATCCTGCCGCCTAAAAACAGGTTCTTCACATCCCTGCTGTACAGGCAGCGGTATGGAACTGGAATGCAATCAGGAAGCCAGCGATGATATGCGCAGCTGCGGAACGGTTCCTTAAAACGCCGCAGATTCTCCGGTTCAGGATAATGCAGATCTATAGACCAGGTAAGACATGCGGTGCCGTCCTCCGGCTTTCTCATTTCATCTATATCATGCTGGGTCATCACATAATCGCCAATGAAACGGCGGCTTTCCCTCTTTCCTCCGCAGCTGGAAATCCAGTCTATGCGACGGCGGGCATACTCCTCCCTGCGCTCCGAATGATTCTTGATATAGGACCAATTGCAAAATGTAGTCATAAGGGAATAATCCCTGATGTACTCAATATCATTCGCCTGATCCCGATACTGACCTGTCTCAGTCTCCCAATCGCCACTGATTCTGTAATAGCATTTATCTTCAGTAAACTCCACTCCCCAGTCAATATCAGGAAACGCCTGGGGAGTATCCTCCTCAACACTGGTCCAAAGTACGGAAAGCCCCATTACCTCATTTATGGATTCAGGCGGGGTGATCGTCTCACCGAAAACATCCCTGCCCTCAGTCCCGTACATGAAGGAGGCTCCCGAGGCAAATGCCACAGTCCCATCCCCCGTACAATCAGAAAACAGCCCGGCCCTGTAGCGCCGGTCCGTACCATCCAGGGCACTGCGTGAAATAACAGCTGAAATCCTGTTTGGATCAGCCGGATCCATCTCCACTTTTACGACTTTCTCATTAAGGCGCAAATCCGCCTTGCCCGGGCAACTTACCTGAAACGCCTGGATCTTACGCAAATCCTCATAGCATTCTGCGGATTTTGCACCCGGAGTCAGATAGATGGGACCTATTTCCCTGACTGTATTGCCTAAATTAGGATAGGGACCGATATGGGTTAGTCCTCCGAGGGGAACACGTATTTCCGAGCTGTTGCAGCCTCCGGGAACAGGTCTGTCCTGAATACAGACAGCCTTGAGCCCGAGACGGGCAGCCGCAAGTGCGGTGACTATGCCTGCGATTCCGCCTCCTGCTACAACAAGGTCGTATTCCTCCTCTTCGTCCTGTATACCGATTCCACTGCATTCCCTGCGGAATATCTCAAGTTCTTCTCCCCCGTCTGGCGGAATGTCATTTTTGTCATCAGTAAGATAGACGGCGTCACATCTTCCGTTAAACCCCGTAAGGTCATGCAGCGCAATCGTATGCTTTCCGGCATCAAGTGCCACAGTTCCCCCGGCTTGCCATGCCCATTCCGGACCATTGGTGCCAAAGACCGTGTCCATGCCTTTACCGTCAAGCAGTACTTCAAAACGGCCGGCCGAACTGCCGCGCCCCCAGCAGGAGGACCAGTCCCTGGTACGCACGTATATAAAATATTCACCTCCGGTGTCCAGAGAAAACTCCGTAACGGCATCTCTCACTGGCACGCCTGCACCGTGTGCCATAAGGTACGCAGAACCCATACTGTGCATGGATGCCGTGTCAATGACCCATCCTCCATGTTCTGCAAATGCTTCTGCCTCCAAAAATATTCTTGGCATAAACTCACCCCGTTTTTTTTACATCGGCTGAATATCCTGTATCATAGGCTGAATTGTAATATCCGGCACAGCAAGATGATCCGGCTGCTCCACTATCTGGCGTACCACAATGCCAAGATCCTCCGGAGCAATACACTTTGATGCCAACTGAGGATCCTCTGACGCGCCGCAGATATTTGCCGCTGCATTGAAATTTGTCTGCCCCCAGCTGGGTGTAATGCAGCTGACACGCACACCAAAGGGACGCAGCTCCGTATAAAGTCCATGGCTGAACTTGGAAAGTCCGGCCTTGGCTGCTGTATATACGCTCCACGCAGGCCAGGCATAAAGTGCGCACACGCTGGAAACATTGATGATTATTCCGCTTTTGCGTGCACTCATAAGTGCTGCTGCGCGCCGGCATCCGAGAATTGTACCGGTAAGATTAATATTGATGGTATTGATAATATCCTCATCACTCTGTTCGGCAACAGGGGCTATCTTTCCGCCGGCTCCCGCGTTGTTTACAAGTATGTCCGGACATCCTGTCGTCTTGAAAACCATATCCCAATCAGCGGGTGAAGCCACATCGGCGGCTATGCAGCTGACTCCAAGTTCAGCGGCTGCAGCCGCAAGTTTTTCCCTGTTCCTGCCCGTTATCCATACTTGGGCGCCGGCCTCCTTCAAAACCTTTGCAATCCCTTTGCCGTAACCATCTGAACCGCCTGTTACTATTGCCTTTGCTCCATTGATTTCCATAACGCAATCTCCTTCTGCCTATTTCAGATTATGCAATTTCCTATTTTTTCCACAGTTTCCCTGACTAATTTTCCAAGAGCTTCCAACTTGTCCTGATTCAGCCTTGACTCTGGTCCGGTTATCCATACAGCTGCCACAGGGTATCCGCGGCTGTCAAATACTGGAGCGGCTACACAGCGCAAATCCCTGACCTCCTCACCTGAATCATACGCCACACCGGATATTCTAACCTTATTCAACTCTGCAATATACTGCTGCCTGTCGATTATAGTCTTCTCAGTAAATCTCGTAAAATCCATCTTATCAAGCAGAAGTTCAAGCTCATCCTCCGGAAGAAAGGCAAGAATGGCCTTTGCAGGGGCGGCTGTATGCAATGGGAAATGATGTCCCACCTGGACATAGACACAGACAGCCTGTTGAGATCTCACAGTGTCAAGCACAACCCCTTCGCCTCCGTTTATAACGCCCAATGCAACTGTCTCATTCACCATATTTCGCAGCGCACGCAGATAAACAGCTGATTTTTCAGGAAGGGACGCATGTTCAAGCCCTCTGTATCCAAGAGACAGAAGCTTGCGCCCGATACGATAGCGATCACCGTCATCACGCACAACATAGCCGAGTTCCGTCAATGTAACCAGCATTCTGTAAAGACTGGCTGAAGGCAACCCAAGAGACTTCATCTCGCTCATGAACAACCCTCCCGGATGCTCCGCAAGCAGTTCCAGTATTCCAAGTCCACGCTCCAATGCAGGGACCATATATGACGATGCTTTTTTCACTTGTAACCCTTTTGAACCAGCTCTTCATTTCCTACGCATTCCACAAATATATCTCCTGTAAAAATTATTTCCATATATGAAAATAATATTATTACAACGACCATAAATAAGTATACGGCCGGACATACCTTGCCAAATACGCTTCAATGCTACTTCAGCGCATGCTCAAACACTGGATTCTATTTTCAAAAACTAACCTTGCGAATATGCAGTTCACAACTGCTTCCGGGCATGCTCAAACAGTGGATTCTATTTTCAAAAACTAACCTTGCGAATGTGCTTCACAGCTGCTTCTGAGCATGTTCACACTGCGAAGTAAGTGCCATGTATTTTATTCGCGCATTTGATTCAGCAATTTTCGCGCGCGCA
>JAZURH010000456.1:0-3026 GCA_045606125.1 Lentisphaeria bacterium
CGGCTTTGCCACCGGTTTCGGTTTTGCTGTGGGTTCAGCAGGTGTGAATGCTACAGGTTCCTGTGGTACATTTCCTGCGGGTTCGAAGACAGGTGCCTCTCCCGGCAATTCAGCGGGAGCGTTCATGGGTGCCGGTACAAAATCATCTCCTGGCTTTATTGCCGCCGGCGGCTGGGTGGTTTCTGCAGGAGTCCTGCTGACAGCAAGCTGGGCCGGTGAAGCGTAGGGCGGGGGGATGCATTCACGGTCTGACAGTATAGTCAGCTTCGCGGGTTTCGGAGCTGCGCTTCTTTTGCTTGCGCATCCAGTGGCTACCAGTCCTGCCACGGCAATCGCGGCGGCTGCAGATGCGATTGCAAGCATTTTTTCCTTGATGTTGATCGACATTTTTCTCTCCTGAGTTTTTTGAGTAGTAGATATATTTTATTCGGGTATGGCATTTTTCTTTGCTGAACCCGATTTTGCTGCGTATTTCAGGGCTGCATTTCTGAAACAATCACCTCTGTCGGCATAGTCCCTGAACATGTCCATGCTTGCGCAGGCTGGTGAAAGGAGAACTGTTCCTCCTGAGTCTTCAAGAGAATCGGCAGCTTTAAATACTGCTTCCTCCATTCCCGAGCAGATTTCGCATGCCACGGCTGTGCTCCAGAGTTTCCTAAGGCGTTCAGCACAGTTTCCTATCAGAAAAACTTTCCTCACCTGCTTTGATAGCAGTTCCATTGCTTCGTCCAGTTTGCAGTTCTTGTCCAGTCCTCCTGCGATCAGAGCAGTCGGATTGTTTGACGATCCGATTGTTTTCAATGCAGCCATCATGGCGTCCACATTTGTTGCCTTTGAGTCATCAACGAACCGTATGCCGTTATTTACGAGCACGGTTTGCAATCTGTGGTCCCCTGCTTTGAAAGTCCTCAGTTTTTCAGCTGCATCAGCGGCAGGTATTCCGAGTTGTCCTGCAAGAGCGACAGCAGCGGCGGCATTCTCGAGATTGTGTACTCCTGAAAACATGAAATCATTCCGCATTGCGATTACATTTCCGTTCATCGCAATAGAGTCATCCTGTATTCTGATGTCACCATTTGGACCAAAGGTAATTACCTTGTGCTCTGAAAAAGTTTTTCTCAAGGAGTATTTCTTTTCCAGAAGTCCGTTTATGACAAGCATGCCGCCTTTGCGAACCAGATCGCACAGTGAGAGTTTCAGTCCCGCATATTCTTCAGGGGTATGATGTCTTTCCTGGTGATCCGGTGTTATATTCAGCAATGCTGCCGCTTCCGGCTTGAAGCCGTCGGCATGTTCAAGTTGAAAAGAGCTTATCTCTACGACAGCTGCCTTTGGCTTTTTCTGCTGAAGTGCCACCCTGCTGAGTGGTAGACCGATGTTTCCGGCAGCCAGAGTTTCAATGCCGCATCCATTGAGTATGTGGGTCAGCATTTCCACGGTGGTTGTCTTGCCGTTTGTTCCAGTCACAGCAAGCATAGGGATATCCAGGAATGATGCGCCGAATGCGAGTTCACCTATTGTTTTCGGGGCGAGTCTGCGCCCAAGTGCGGCAAGTGGGCTGTTCTTTGGGACACCAGGGCTTATAATCGCCATATCGGCGCTTGAATCATATTCAAGTGCCTTGTCGCCGAAAAAGCAGTGTACACCCATTTCATTGAGTCTGTCTGCGCATTTTGGCGTTGGCGATGTGTCCAGGAGTACGGTTTCCGCACCGTTTTTCAGTGCGAGTTCGGCAGCTGCCGCGCCGCTGTTTCCTCCCCCGAGGACAATGATTTTTTGTGTATGAATTCTCTTCATGGCAAAATTCCGACATAATATAACATAAGTTTCGCAAAAAAAACGTTTTTTTTCAATATTTATTTGTCAAAATATCAATATTTTTGCAAAATGATTTGTAATAGGTGCTTTTGTTTCCTTGAAAAGGTTGCCGATTCTGTTATTTTAAGGCGTTTTGACATAAGACTGCCGGCGGAATATTTGTATTTTATTCCGTATTGTTTCAGGTAATTCAATTTTTGAGAATAGGAGCTGACATGTCCCGCATTGTATTTCCCGCTGACTGGAAGACTGATATTTGGTATGGATTCACCCGTTATCATTTTGATTTTGAGGGACATAAGGCATGGATAGTCGAGCCTTTTGTTTCTGTGCCGGATAATCGTTGGAGCTGGTGCACTCAATGGGCAGAGGCCTTTGTTCCCAGGGTTGGTACGGTTGCACTTCTCGAGCATGGCTTCTATCATGTCCATATTGATGTGTTTGAGCACAGGGCCAATCCTGCAGGAGTTGAAGTGATGAGCAGGTTTCAGGATCATCTTGTTGCCATGGGCTTTTCACCGAAGGCCAATCTTATCGGTATGAGTTGGGGAGGATACTTCGCTTTGCGCTACGCCGGAGAGCATCCTGACAAGGTATGCGGTATTTATCTGGATGCTCCTCTTTGCAATGCTGCGGACACAGATCCCAACAAGGACAATGAAAATGTTCCCCGCCATACGCAGGAACTTACAGAAAGATACGGGCTTACATTTGAGGAACTCAAGACTTCTGCATTGAATCCCATAAACAATCTCAAGCCAATTGCGGATGCAAAGATACCTCTGTTTGCTGCCATAGGACAGCAGGACATGGTTGTAAATCATGAAACCAATTTTGACATTGTTGAAGAGAGGATCAAGGCTGCGGGGTGGTCTTTCTACAAAGTTATCCGTCGTGAAAGCTGGGGACATCATCCACATGGTTTTGACAATGTGAGCGAGCTTCTTGAATTCCATTGGAAATGCAGGGAGTGACGCAGGAATCTAACAGCAGATAGTTTGATATATTTACGGAGTTGAAATATGCAGAAAAAAGACAAGTCAACAAGTAAAGCGCCTGCGGTGCAGGTATGGAAGCGTGAGGAAGGCTGGGGCAGGCTTTCCGGAGCGGAGACTAAGAAGATGCAGGCGTACTGCTGTGACTATATTGAGTTTCTGAGTGCTGCCAAGACCGAACGGCTTGCCCATGACATGGCACAAGTCGGATCG
>JAZURH010000457.1:0-5863 GCA_045606125.1 Lentisphaeria bacterium
AAGCCTGGAATATCCGCATGACGGATCAAGTTCATACCATGAAACACGATTGCCCGGCACAGATGTAGTGACCTTGTTGCCGTCATGCCAGTATCCATGGAACACCGCGGAATTGAACTTAAGCTTGTCTCTTATTGCCCAGACCTTATTTGCCTCTTGTCTATCAAGATAGTCGGCATTTGTATTGTAGTCATATATCCAGCATGGTGTAAATGAGCGTATGGATATTTCCTTTATCATTTCCGGATGCGCATTGAACATATCCCTGACGGACTTCACATACATTGGAGCCCGCAGTATCTGGGTGCAGCGCATAATGCCCGTTCCTCTTATGACAGTGCTCCATGCCGCCTCATATTCTTCCGGCGGAACTTCGCAGTAGAACCATTCAGGATTGCTTCCGAGCATCCATGTGTCATTCTCTCCGGGGAAATAGTAATCTGAGAAATTGTGTGCCACAGGATTGAAATAGTTGTGAAAATGATTAATGAGAATTTTGCCATGACGATGCAAGACTTTATAAATGCGCATCAGGTATTCACGCAAATTCAGCGCATTGGTAGAGTTGATCTTCTGACCGAATGCATCCGTTCCGCCGTGGCCATGCTCCACATTATCACAGGGCTGCACACGGCAGCAATCATAGTACAAGCCGGCCATTTCTGGAAACTCCTTAAACAATTTGTCCGTCCTGTAGGCGAACAGGTCAGCAAGTCCGGGACTGCAGCACTGAACACATGTATAATCCAGTCCATGTCCCTTCTGAGCCAATGAATAACCGGGAGTCCTCCGCCAGGTCGGCAGCCAGAAATCATACTCGTCATCATACTCGCAAAGTGCTGCCGGAAGCTCGTATGGAATCAGTTTCACGCCTCTTTTTTCCGTGTAGGTCTTAAGCCATGTGGAACGCAGATGTTCCGGCCGTGCGAAAATATGGGTACTGAATCCATACATAACGCCTGGATTCCGTTCATTATATCCGCAACTCTCGTGATTCTGGTATGACGGCTGCAGATATCCGCGGTAATTGAACTCCCGTATTCCTTCTGGCGGTCTGCGGGCAGGAGTACCCATAAAGGCCATACTGTAATTTGCAGCACGGGACAATTCTGAGGTCTTGCCTATCATGTTCAAGACCACATCAACTGTGTCCTCATTGCGGGACATGGAAAACACAGGTTCCTTGCCCACTACCCAGTTGGCCGAATCCAGAGGCTGCCAGAGGAAGCCTATTTCATTTCCGGTGAGCCAATGAGCATCGATTACATTGAGTTCGCCTGTAATGCGGTTGTCCTTCCAGGGCATTGTGACCAGTCCGCGTATTTGTGGATCCTCATTGCGGCAGATAAAGTATTTACCGTATTTTGCCGGAATTGAGAATGTGAGCCGGAGGGTATCGATCTTTGCCTTCTTTTCAGGAGTCATGCCAAGATCAAGCTTGTAGAATCCGTCATACCAGAGTTCACCTTTCCATGGGAAGGAAAGCTCCCCGCAGCGGCCCTGCCCCGTAATGACTGCATAATCCGGATTCTTTTCACTGACTGTCAATGTATCCCATTCAACATCTTTTCCATTGCACACAAGCCTGAACGGCTTTGCCACAAGTTCAGCTCCACGGGAGACAATTCCGCTGGGGAACGGGGATTTTTCAAAGCGGTAGACTCTGTCCAGCACGCCAAAGGAACCATCCTTATGATACACCAGCGGATGCCACGGATCCGGAACTTCCCTGTCATCGGCCAGTTTCAACTTATATGGCGTCCTTTCCGGGACCCGCATAATTGTGCCGGATGACAGAGAATTGTCTTCCAGCCTGCCATGGACTTCGTACTTACCGGCTGGCAACTCTTCAGACAGCGGCAGATTGACCTGGGTAATGCTTCCAAGCCTGCACTTTGCCTGTTCGATCACCTTGCCGTCCAGCGTACGCAATTCCACAATGCCAGAAACCTTTCCCTGTTCGGCTGCGGCAAGTATTTCAGCGCCTGCGCCGTTAAGGTCAATGTTCACTTCCAGAGTTTTCCGCAGAGGAAAGGCCTTATATGAAATCTGCATTGGCTGTATGACAAGAAAATCATATTCATAAACAAAGGAAAGCTTTCCGTTTTTGTCTTTCTGACGGATTGAGAGATGCTGATTTCCCGGCTGCAGTTTTGCTGCAATAGCAGCTTTTCCACTGACTTTTTCGGCCACTGTTCCACACTTGACCTCAACAGGTGTTCCGGAAGAACGCACTTCCATATCGAGGGTTCCGTTGAAAATACTCTGTTTTGTATCAAAGGCGGTGAAAGTCTCATCTTCACCGAAAATGATATACCCTTCGCCGCTGCCTGAACGGGCATGAGGAGAACTGTACCAGCAATGGTAATAGTGGGGGGCATCCTTAAAGCAAAGTCCCCAGAAGTTGGCCTCGCGCCGTTCACCGGGTTTCGGATTGTCAAATGCCTCCATGGGGATCTTCAGTTCCACACTCCATCCCTTTTCCAGGCGCTTTGCAGCTGCCTTTGCCCCGCTTTGCCATTTTGCATCAAGTGCCCTGGCATCATAGATGGCAGAGTTGGAGTTCACGCAGAGCCAGATGTCCTTTCCGGCAGAATCCAAAGTATGGAACTCGAATATATCGTCATTGTAGATATCACTGTCATGCTTAGTGCGCTTGAAAACGGTGCATGGGCGGTCAGTGCGGAATCCCATGTAGACAAACTTGCCGTCATGCTTGAGATAAAGCCTTGTGTCGGACTGCCATTTATGGTCTGCAATTTCAAATGCCGTCAACAGGGGAAGACCAGTGGCATCCGCCCATTCCTGTGTCTTAAGCTCGCCGTCCAGTTCTATGCCAGAAGACACCTTTGGTATGGTCATCAGGAAAGGTTCGGTATTTTTCTTTTTTCTGGGGAAGACCTTTTCATAATTTTCCGCAATTTCCGCTTCAGTCAGGCATCTGCTGTAAATCCTGAGTGAATCGAATGCAGTAGTTCCGCTTATTTCCTTCCTGACGCGCTTGTTTCCAATTATGATTTTTCCCTTTGGAGAATTTTCAGGCAGTTGAATCGGATTATGAAAAGTCTTGTCCGGCAGTGCATGGTTCCTGCCGGTTGGTGTATGGCGTTTGGGCAGTTTGCCGTCCACATACAGTTTTGCAGTATTTTTGTTCCACACAAAAAATATCTGATGCCAACTTTTCTTTGTCCATTGCGAATGATCGATTTTGGCATGCAGTATGCACACTGTCTTTCCCCTCAAAATCAAGTTTGCGGAGATATACTCAAGCCCTTCGCCTTTCTGAATGCAGAGTCTGAAATCCTTCTGTTCTGCTTCAAAAAATATGATGCGTTTTTTGCTTTCTGCTGGCGTCCAGTCAACAGGACTTATCCAAAGCTCCACGCTTCCCTGCTGCGTGGAAAAGTTTCCGGGAAGATTCCAGTCACAATGTTCCAGATTGCTCAGGCATAATGCATTGCTTTTGCTTTTTGCGCCCTGGTACATTCTGAGCTGCAGATCAGCATCTGGGAAACCGACGCTTTCACTGCTGCCTTTGGCGAAAGATGCCTTGGTAAGAAAATCATCAAAATCAACTGAAAAAAGCAAATTGGGATCAGCGGCTGCTGAGGCAAGAGTGCATGTCATAAAAAGCAGAAACACAAAAACCCCTTTCATCATACGACTGAAAGATATTGTTACAAAAGAGAAACACATATAAAATCTCCTGCCTGAATTGCAATAAAGAATAACTGTCAATGAAACATATCAATAGCCGTGTGTCTGATACAAGCTCTTGCCGTTTCGATTTGTGCCGCGAAGAAGAATAGTTCCGGACTTGTCGCCGCTGTCCCAGTTTTCAGCAAACCGCGCAAGCAGGGATGTAGACGCATGCAAATCCAGAAATATGCAGTTGAAAGATGATTTTGAATTATGGCGCGGGTCAATGTGTGAGGGATATTGCATCCTCATTTCACCGTTTACGCCGTTGCTTTCAAGTATTGGGGATGTCTGGGATGGAAACTTGGCCTCATGGATCTTTGGCAGGTCTGGCAGAGATCCATTGCCGCCCACAAGAGTCACATTCAGCTGATAGGTGTAAACCTGCTCCAGGTCATGAATAAAGCCATTGGGATATTTAGCATCCGTAGCGGGGAAAGGTTCCGCCGACTTGCACCAGAATACACCGTCCACACGGCGGGCATCCGCCTGAACTCCAGTAAAACTCTGGCCGAGATATTTGCCAAGATTGCGGCTCCAGTCTGCCGCGGCATTTTTTTCTGCACTGGACTTGTATGGCAGAAGATAATCCTCATTGTCAATGGTATAAGTACTGTATGCAATGCCTATCTGTTTGAAATTGCTGATACAAGCAGTGCAGCGGGCTTTTTCCCGTGCCTTGGACAATGCAGGAAGCAGCATGGCTGCCAGAATAGCTATTATAGCTATGACTACAAGCAGTTCTATCAGTGTAAACAATCGTCTCATGGCTCTCTCCTCATGCTAAATTGACACTTCAAACATATCTGTTAAATCAACTTTTTTATATGAAAAACGACATTGTTCCATATCGGGAACTGCCAGCTTATATTATATCAAGGAAAATCGGATTGCGTGTGTTTTTTAAATATAAAAAATTACTCTGCATTGATATTTTACTTGAAAAACACATTTCCCGGAATTATCGTAATGCCGTCAAAAACAAAAGATGAGACAGTAATATGAAGCGTCATACTCCCAAAATAGAACATTACACTTTTTACAATATACGTAAAATATTTCCGGACATAATCGGGCATATTGCATGCCATCAGCTTACAAATGACGCCAAAATTCCTCTTCACGACCATGATTACTTCGAAATACAATGCGGCTGCGAAGGCAGGGCAATACAAATGCTCAATGGCGAATCCACTCCCTTTCTCAGCAATGAAATATACATGCTGAAACCGGAAGACATACACTCCATCCATGTACAGCAGGATCAGACTTTTACTTTTTACAATATCGCATTTGAAAAATCGCGGCTGCAATTCATATATGACAACTATCACCTGGAAAAAGCAGGACAATGGCTGAACAATCCGGATTTCGAAAGAAAGATCAGACTGCCCCCCATGCTGTTGGAAAGCATAAGACTGGGCATGAATGAAATGCTTATGGACAAAAAAAGATATTTTGCCATAGACCGTTTTCTGATGAACTTCTTTTTCATTCTTGAAAAACAGCAGCGGGATCCATACATCGATTGCCCGGTCTGGCTGCAGGAAACCATAGTAAGGCTGGATGATCCGCATTGGCTGCGAATGGGGCCGCGGGCAATGGAAAAGATAAGCGGATATTCCCTTGAACATATAAGCAGACTTCTTAAAAAACATGCAGGCGTACTGCCAAGGGATGTGCTTAATAAAATACGCATGGAGCATGCGGCTACCGGACTTGCATTAAGTTCCAAGAATATCAGCGACTTGGCCTATGAATGCGGGCTGGACAGCCTTTGCTACTTTTTCCGTCTGTTCAAAAAAACTTATGGATGCACACCTCTCCAGTATAGACATTCCAGCAGAAAATATTCGTGACAGATACCATTACTATCTCCCCATAAGACGAACTTTTTCATCAAGCCATACATTTTACGCAGCAATTACATAATATTTCAAAGCAGGGTTTTCAGGTAAAATTGAAATACGGCAAACCAGTGATTGAAAAATGATTTTATCTGATTCCGTTTTTTCCCATAAACCGGTAAACGGATTTAAACTGCATTGCGGCAAACATATTAGTAATCGCTCAGTTGTAACACCGTAAAAAAATTACTTCCAAATAAAACTAAAGATTCTTATCCACCCTGAAGCAACAGTAACAGCATCGTAAAATATTACTT
>JAZURH010000458.1:0-10973 GCA_045606125.1 Lentisphaeria bacterium
TCTTCCTAAGACCGCTTGGCCTCCGACTTAACACCAACGAATCCTGCAGTACCAGCCACAACAACACCAACGAATCCTGCAAGATTTTTTTCTCTAAAAAACTTTAACTCGCATAACATCCAAACCACATAAAACTGCAGACTTAAAACTCAACCGTCAGAGTTGCTTTTTGCAAATGACCTGAATATAGTAAAGTTTCATTTAAGAATCATGCAGCTAAACGCCTGTAAAAATAAAAATGCACATGAAAAAAAGAATATATCTTATATGCAACTCCCACCTTGATCCAATATGGCTGTGGGATCGGACCTCCGGGCGCAGCGCCTGGCTCAATACAATGCACAGCGTGATAAGAATAATGGATGAAAATCCGGATATGAAGTTCACCTGCGCGGCTGCGGCGCAATACCGTTGCGCTGAGGAATGCGATCCTGCCCTGTTCCGGAGAATATCCCAATATGTCCGGGAAGGACGCTGGGAGATTGTCGGCGGCTGGGAGGTCCAGCCGGATGTCATAATCAGTCGTCCCCAGGCATTGATCCATCAGGCGCTCAGCGCCAAGACCTATTTCATGGACCGTTTCGGCGTGGATGTAAAGATCGGATATTGCGTCGACTCCTTCGGGCACCCTGCAGGGCTCCCCAAAATACTCAATGCCTCCGGTTTCACCCACTATGTGTATATGCGGGGTCAGAAAGTACCCGGCATATTCAAATGGGAAGCAGATGACGGCTCCTCCGTTACTGCCATGCAGATTCTCAACTCCTACGGCACAGCCGGGCAACTGGATTTTCTTGAAAAATCCTTCCGCAGTCATCTGGCCTCGCCCCTTGAGCATCAGGCCATGTTTTTCGGTGTTGGCGACCACGGCGGTGGCATTTCCCGCAAAGAACTTGCTTTCATTCGGGAACTGCAAAAAGAATATGATATTGTCTTCTCCACGCTGAGCGAATATTTCGATGCAGTCAGTGAAATGCCTCTTGAAACAATAACAGGAGAACTTGGCCCTGTGTTCAGGGGATGCTATTCCAACTGCCATGAAGTGAAACGCAAAATATCCAGAGCAACGCGAAAATTACTGACCGCTGAAAAACTGGGCATAGATCCCGCTGAGATAAACGAAGACTGGAAGGAACTCAGCTTCCACCATTTCCATGACATACTTCCAGGAACTTCAATCCGCGCCGCCTATGAAAAGGATGTGTTCACGGGACTGGGCAGCGTGGAGCATCATGCCTCTTCCATAATTGACAGACAACTGCTGCGCAAGGCTGCGTCGTTTGACACGCGCTTTATGCCCGAAGGCGGAGTCTATTGCTGGAATCCCCATCCCTTCTCTCACAAAACCATAATGTCATGTGACAATTTCGCAGATCCAAATCACAATGGCGTATGCTTCAATGTGTTAAAAGACAAAAACGGCAATGAGATTCCGCTGCAAATGCTTCCACCGGACACAGGCTTCGGTCCAAATGGAAATGCCTGGGCCAAACTTACAGCAATAGTTGACCTGCCACCAATGGGAGAGAATGCACTGGCATACGGCGTTTCAGAAAAAAAGTTCCCGAATGTAGGATTTGAACGCACACGTAAACTTCTGAACAAACTCTCTTTTGAAATACTTTTTGACGGAAGCCGTACATGGGGCTTTGATCTGACAAGATTTTCCGCATTTCTGGGCACTGCAAAACTAACGGATACCATCGAATACTCCGATGGCCCTGCATGCAGCATCCTGCGTTCACGCTATACATACGGAAAATCATCCATTCAGCTGGATCTGTACGACTACGCAGGCATTGATGAGATCGGCGCAAAGGTCAGACTTGACTGGCATGATGTAAATTGCTGTCTTAAACTCTCATGGAAGCACGGGCTGAATCATCCGGAATATTTCACCGGATCCACGGCACAGACAGTATGCCGCCTCAAGGCAGAACATTACGACTGGCCCGCAATGGAATGGATAGACGGCAAACTTGTTGAAAAACTTCCATCCAGCGATGAATATTCAATGATAGACTGGTGCGCGGCAAAGGATGCTGAACATACAGCAGCCTTCTTCACGGCAGACCTGCATTCATGCGATCATGCAGACAACTGTCTGCGGTTGACTCTGGTGCGCCCGGTGATGTATTCGGACCACGATCCATTCACACCGAACCCGGACAGCGGCTGGATGGACCTGGGCGTCTCATTCAGATGGCTGTGGCTGGGGGAATACGGCAGCATTCCATTGTCTTACCTGCCCCGGGCAGCCGCCTCAAGGCTGAACAGCGGAGAGGTGCGCGAAATAACATACCATGCACCGGGAGACCTTCCGCCAGAAGATTTTCTGCATCTTGAACTTATGCCGGAACAGATCACCCTGCTCGAATTACGCCGGAACGAAAATGGAAAAACAGAAGTCACTCTTATAAACAACGGTGATGATATATCAATCCATCTGCCGGGAATGGAGGATGTGTTCCTGCCCGCAAATACAATGAAAATAATCCAACTGCCAAACTGCCCCTAAGAAAACATGCTGAAATCACAGCTTGACACACCGTCCCTTATTCTGGACATAGACATTTTTGAAAAAAATCTCGCAGCAATGCGGGATTTTGCCGCCGCACACGGAAAAAAGCTCAGGCCCCATGCCAAAACCCACAAATGCCCGGAAATAGCCCGCCGTCAATTGGCGGCAGGAAACTGCATCGGAGTATGCGCAGCAAAATTGTCGGAAGCGGAGGCTCTGGCTGATTCCGGCATACAGGACATACTGATAACATCCCCGGTGACCGCCCCATGGAAAATCAAACGCACAGGCAGCCTGCACAACAGAATAAGAGGACTGCAGATGACAGTCGACAATCCTGAACAGATAAAAATGCTGGCTGCCCAGGGCAGCACTGAGCGCCCTTTGCATGTTTTAATCGATGCCGACCCGGAAATGGGAAGGACCGGCGTGCCCTTTGCAGATGTGCCTGAACTTGGAAAATATGCAGCCTCCTTTCCCACCCTCACTGTGGACGGCGTCCAGTGCTATGCAGGACATTTGCAGCATATTGCAGACTATGGAAAACGGGCGGCAGAAAGCACCCGCCTGATGAAAGCCGGGGCAGAGGCCTTCAATATTCTGCGTAAAGAAATCTCAACTTGCAAGATCTACACGGGTGCAGGGACAGGCACATCGCCGGCGGATGTACTGATAGATGAAGTGACGGACATACAGGTCGGCTCATATTGCATGATGGACGCAGAGTACCTTGCTGTACAACATGGAGGACCGGAATACAGACCAGCCCTGCGCATGCTTTCAAGCGTTATAAGTGCAAACCATCCCGGAAACGCAACCATAGACGCAGGCACAAAATCACTATACGTGACGCCGGGGGCCAACCCACGGGTCATTGAAGGCAGCCGCATTCTGACTCAATTCGACTACAGCTGGGATTTCGGTGACGAACACGGGCACCTGAGATTCCCGGAAGAAAACACCCCTGTACCTGGCGACCGCCTGGAACTTATCGTATCCCATTGCGACCCCACGGTCAATCTCTTTGATGAACTTTGGATAATCCGGGGCGAACAGGTGATCGACCGCTGGGACATATCCCTACGGGGATGCTGCCGCTGACACAGCTGATCATACAAAAAGAGAACTTCTCTCACGCCGGGCAAGGTCCGGCACAATATACGCCGCCTTCCATTTACCATCTGTTCCCAGCGAAAGACAGGCACCCTGAATATTGCCGCACCAGTCCTCAAGAGAGAATGGATAGATATTCAACGGCGCCAGAACGGCCATCACAATAATGTCATGGCTTACAAGAACCGTATTTTTCGAGCCAAAATCCGTATCGGTAAGAAAGTGGAGAAGCCGGGGGGAAAAAACTTCCATTGGCACGGCTCCATCAGCCTTGCCGTCCTCCAAAAAATAGCGCCGAACCTTTTCTACTATGGAACCGTCATCCAGGGATATGTCAAGATATTCAGGTTTAATAAACATGGCAGTGTCTCCGATTTCCGCAAATGTTTTGACATCTGCCTTCAATCCGGCCCCTTTTGCCAACGCCTCTGCGGTCTGTACTGTCCTCAACCGGGGGGACGCACCAAAACTCACCTGTCCCAGCCCGCGCAGCAGTTCACCGCATTCCAGCGCATATTCCATGCCTCTTTCCGTAAGACCAGGATCATGGGTCCCATCCTGAAGTGACTGCCTGTACGAATGTCTCAGAAAAAGCACGGTCCGCACTGAATCCGCAGCAATACCATGAACATCGCTGAAAGACAATATTCCATTTATTTTTTGAACTGATATTTCCATCATCCATGCTCCCCAAAACCACACCTGCTTATCCAGGATGAAAAAACTACTGTAATCACCATAACTTCATTTTCAAATACATATCCCTGCCATTACAGCAAATAAACTATGACAGCAATTAAAATCACCCTGTCCCCGTATTTTTTAAACAGACCGCATTCAGAAAAATCTTATGGAAGAAACATGGTATATTTCCTTTTCAGCTTGAAAAAGGCATCCGGAGGATTATATTACCGGATTGTTTCTTTGCCCGTTTTGCAAGGAAGCCTAAAAATTGATTTTTCAACAGACAAAAACTAAACAACAAACAAACAAAAAATGAGCAAATTCGTAGATTTTGACGAAAATGTGACCATGGAAGCCCTCATGGGCGAACAGGAAAACAAAACCAAGGCCCTCAAGGACGGCGAAATCATCACCGGCCGCGTTGCCAACAAGAGCGACAAGGGCGTTTATCTTGACATCGGCTACAAGGCCGAGGCATTCATACCCCGTGACGACATCCCCAACTGGGATGAAATAAAGATCAACGATGATCTGGACGTGCTGGTCGAAGCAGCTGAAAACGAAGACAGCGCACCTCAGGTAAGCATCGGCAAGGCAAACCTGCAGAAGGCATGGGATGCCATCGTTGAGAACAATGTTGAAGGCGGCATCATCCATGGTATCGTCCGCAGCTGCGTAAAGGGCGGTCTGCTTGTTGACGTAGCCGGCGTGGAAGCCTTCCTCCCCGGCAGCCAGATCGATGTGGGCCCCGTCCACAACATGAATGACTATGTTGGTCTGGAAGAGGATTTCAAGATCCTCAAGATCAATGCAGAGCGCCGCAACATCGTCCTGAGCCGCCGCGAGATCCTCGAGGCCAACAGGGAAGTCCAGCGCGAAAAGCTGCTTGAAGACCTGCAGGCCGGCCAGATCCGCCGCGGTAAGGTCAAGAACATCACAGATTTCGGTGCATTCATCGATCTGTGCGGCATGGATGGTCTGCTCCACATCACAGATATGAGCTGGGGCCGCATCACTCATCCCAACGAAGTTGTCAAGCAGGATCAGGAAATCGATGTCATGGTTCTGGATGTGGACCGCGAGCGCAAGAGGGTTTCCCTCGGCATCAAGCAGATGTCCGGCAATCCCTGGGATACAGTTGACGTTAAGTACCCGAAGAACTCCCGCGTAAGCGGCAAAGTCGTCAATGTTATGCCCTACGGTGCATTCGTTGAACTGGAAGACGGCATCGAAGGTCTTATCCATGTTTCCGAAATGTCCTGGACCAAGAAGGTCAACCGCGCCGGCGATATCCTGAAGGAAGGCGACGAAGTTGAAGCCATCGTTCTTGATGTCAACAAGGCAGGCCGCAAGATCTCCCTCGGTCTCCGCCAGACCCAGTCCAATCCTTGGGAAGTCATCAAGGAGAAGTACCCCAACGGCACACGCATCAAGGGTAAGGTCCGCAACATGACCGGTTACGGTGCATTCGTACAGATCCAGGATGATATCGACGGTATGATCCATGTTTCAGACATGACCTGGAACCGCAAGATCAACCATCCCAGCGAAGTTCTCCAGAAGGGACAGGAAGTCGAGGCAGTCATCGTTGATGTCGACACAACCAATCAGCGCATCAGCCTCAGCATGAAGCTGCTCTCCGATGATCCGTGGAACACCATCCAGGACAAGTACCAGGTCGGCGCTGTTGTCGAAGGCAAGGTCATGAAGCTGGCCAGCTTCGGTGCATTCGTTGAACTGGAAGACGGTGTTGACGGTCTCATCCACATCTCCGAGCTCAGCGACGAGCGCGTTGCAAAGGTGAAGGACTGCGTACAGCTTGGCGATTCAGTCAAGTGCCGCGTCAAGAACATCAACACTGAAGAAAGGCGCATCGGTCTCAGCATGAGAGAAGTTGATGCTCCCGCAGCAGCTCACACTGAAGCAGCCGCTTCCACCGGCGCAGCCTTCGGCGGCGCTCTGGACGAGGCATTCGCCAAGGTGGACATTGACGACCAGAACTGATAAAAAAGTTCCTGCGGCGCCGGGCGGTGCCGCGCCTCCGGTTTCCATCCGGAGATGATTGTAAAAAAGACTGCAGCAGAATAAGGTATTTTGCAGCAGTCTTTTTTTATATTTTCAATTAAGAACTGAAAATGGCATGAAATAATTCAGGACATCCATTTTCTGATGTTCTCCAGGGAACGCATTGCAGTTTCCCGGCCCATGTCATAGGTAAGCTGAATCAGTTCCGGTTTATTTGTAAGGCGCTTTATGGGCAATGCCTTTTCGGGACGTATTATAAATGCCGCTCCTTCCGCCGCCCTCTTCTCCACATATTCACGCTGATCATTATACAATGTATGCCGCTTGCTGAAAGCCTTGATAAAATCAGGATATTTACGGTACATCCTTTTTATCAACCACATCAGGGACTGTTTTTCCTTTTCATAGTCTGACGGCTGAGTCAATATCACGACATTTTTACCGTATCCTGTTTTTTCCATAAACTCCAGCGGTATTGAATCAGCCACAGCTCCGTCCATATACCTGCCGCCATTTATCTCCACGATCCTGGATACAACAGGCATGGACGAGGACGCCCTTATCCATTCCAGACACAAATCCCCGGTTTCTGTACATTTATGATAAACGGGCTTTCCCGTGTCCATATCAGTAGCCACCACATAAAAATCCATTGGATTTTCCGAAAAGGATTTCCAATCAAAAGGATCAAGTACAGATGGAAGATAATGATAACAGTAATCAGCCCCGATGAGATCTCCTGTCAGCATCAATGAACGGAGGGAGCAGTATCTCCAGTATCCGCAATATTTTTTATTGTAACGCAATGCACGCCCGATCTGGCGGGATTTCAAATTGCATCCGAATGCGGCTCCAGCCGACACTCCAGCCATTGCACCAAAGCCGATGCCGTTTTCCATGAACACATCAAGCACGCCGGCTGTAAACAACCCGCGCATAGCCCCGCCCTCAAGGACAAGACCGATTCTATGGCAATCTGATGCTTTTTCCTCACTTGTACCAGGCATATTTTCCATTCAAAAAAAATGTACACTACTCTGTATATTCGACAAGAACATAATTCACATTTGTAGCAGGAATAAACTTACCGCTGCCCAAAGAAAGGACTTCCAGAGACCGGGAATGTTTGAAATGCTTTCCGGAAAAACTGGAATCGGCTACTATCTCTCTTGAGATTTTCGTACCGTCCCCCCAGCTCCACTGATTTAAAAATTTCCGTGTATCAACGCCCACCAGACCTTTGATGCCTTCCAGCTGCCGGGTGACCTCTTTCAGCACTTCATCGTCACTGATGACTGCAAGCTTGCCACCCATGAAATTGCACAGTGCTCTGGCAACATAGCCGCCTACATTGAACTTTATTAGGGTAAACTTCCGGCCGCAGGCTGTAAACTGCTTTACTACTTTTTCAGAAGTCCCGTTTTTCCATGCGTCTCCACGGCTGCGCCAGGCCTCATCTGATGTCCATTTCAGCACTGTGCATGGCATCGCCATTCTTTGATTGAATGGCACGATCTTATTGCCGCAGCCGATCAGCGCCCAGGGGCCTTTGCCGGTTGGCTGCTTATTTACCTCCAGAGATGTGGTCTTGCCATTCGACAGCTTAACCCATTTTCCATCCTGCCATACTATACCCAGATATGCCTGCCACGCCTTTGTAAGATCAAGAGCCTCATGCACAGCCTGCCACTGCTCAAAGCTTTCAGGTTCACATAATTTCGCACCCGCCGATTTGGCAAACTCACTGGCCTCCTTAAAGTCTATAGTGCACATCCATGCACTCACAGACGCATAATGGCAGCCATCCTTCTCTATGTGAACAAAATCAACCGGCAGGGCGGCGGCCTCCCTTTTATAGAAATCCTCCGGCGTCGGTGCCACCACTGCTCTGAAAGTTGTTTTAGGGACATTGCATACATCCCTGGCATGAATATTGCGGCGCCCAACACCATTTTTATCACTCCCTGTAAGAGTACCATGCAATGCCACCTTGTTACACTCGTGCTGATTTCCATTCATGGCATATTCTGCCGCAAGATTATCCATGTTGATCAACCCCAGCTTGTTCCTTCTCCTGTCACTTGCGCCTTTACGTTTTACTTGGGGCTGTTCAGTTTCCCAACCGCCCATGGCAGCATATTCCCACTCGTGGCTGGTTGGGGGACGCAACATATATCCTTTGGGCAAGTTTGTCATATTGACCTGCAATTCAAAATTTGCTTTAAAACAGAATCCCAGAATATCATACCACCCCATGTGGGTAACTGGCATCCCGTTTCCATCATTATCGGAAGGCGCCGGCCCCATGGCACTTCCGTACATTTTGTTTGTTACGGAGCTCTCAAAAATCCAATAGGGATAATCCACAGTTTCAATCCTGCCGGTCGTCGGAGACTTATATTTGCCCGGTGGCATAAAAATCAGTCTGTAGTTGATTGAATAGCCCTCTGCAGCAGAAAAACCCCGCCCCAAGCAAAGAGAGCCATCCGCAGTTAATTCAGCGGCTGCCCTTTCGGCATCGCTTTTCATGCTCCCCCGTATCGCAGGCGGTAGAAATTCCCCCAAAGGAGACGCCAAATATCCCATTACACAGCCAATCCCATCAAAATCAGACTTCATTTCAGGCATATTTTCAACAGCCAGCCTGGACAGACGCACCGCCAATCCATCCAAAACAGACATGACTCTTTTTATCTTACCGCGCTCCATGGCTTTTTCAGCTTTTTTGATTTCCTGCTCCATGGCGGCGCAGCCGTCTGCGGAAAGCTGCAAAGGAAGCTTTGGCACAAGCTTTTTATACCTCTGCAATTCAGCCTCTGCTTTGACAAACCTTGCATGACGGGCAGCCTCAAGCTTTTTCACCAGAATTGCTCCCGAATATCCAGCGCAAGCCGTAAAAATCAACAACAAGGCGGCTACCGCAAAAAAACAGTTCCGAAGACGCTTGGACAAGGACATCTTTGTGAGAAAATGCTGCCAGAATGAACTTGAATCCGGTGCTTTTAGAGGAATAAGCCTGCGGCATTCTTCACACGATGCGACACGCTGTGCCGGATTCTGACTGCAAATACGGGACAGAGGAAGTACTATGCGGCACAATGTATGCGTATCAAGGTCTGCAGGATAATGGGGATATGCCTCAGGGACCTCTCCAGTAACACAGCAATAGAATACCTTTCCCATGGCATATATATCACCGGTTGGACTTTTGGTCGGTTTTTGAAAAAAGAACTCCGGAGGAGTATATCCAAGTGTGCCTCCGGCTGTTGACATTGTATGGCTGTAATCATTCAGCAGATCAGGATCACCCAGTTTTATCTTTCCATTGACATAGATCAGGTTTGCCGGCTTGATGTCCCTGTGTATCAAGCCCATATCATGCAATTTTCCCACACCTTCCAACAGCCTGTGATAAAGATTCAAAGCCTCATTTAAAGGCATGCGCCCTTTGTTCTGCAGTCTGTGTTCAAGGGTATCCGGCTTGTAGGGCATGTCTTTGGCAGCGGCATTGTCAGCAGCATCCATTATGTAATAAAGATGCCCATCCTCGATTCCGAAATGGGTGATATTTACAAGAATATCGATTTCATTTGAAATAGACACATACCGCTTCAGTGCTTCAAGAAGCTTTTTATCCTCTGAAACTGCATGAAAAACCTTCAATGCAACAGGACGCTGCAGTGCATCTTCCGCAAGATATACCGTACCGTATGCCCCGGTCCCGCAAATGCCTGTTACTCGGCACCCGGCAAATAGATCTCCTATTTTCATAAAAACACTGCTGCCTGATTTTAAATTTCAAATTATCTTACCGGTTTACTACCATAGGTTCAGAAAAACGATTCCTGAACACTTGTACCCCGTAATATCAAACAAGGTCAATATATGGTTATTTCCAGTCAATTCAAAGTTAAATGATGGAAAAACAATTTGATTTCTGCTAATGTGCGCTCTCATCAAAGATAGGAAAAAACAATCAGTGCTGATCAATTTATCATCATTGCAGATTATTCACCGGCGAAAGGCTTTAAAGACAGAGACCGAAAAAATGCCAAAAACAAATCCTTCATGCGGTGAAAATAGGGGGATATATTCTCTTGTTTAAAATATATACAGGAATCTTTCACACGAACGAAGAATGGGGAAAAAATCCAGTACCAAACAATGTGATGGACAAAGAGCCTTCCCACCCGTGAAAAACAGGTTCTTCTTCGTACTGCCGGATTACTGTCTGCGCCGATTCTTCTCGGGCGAGAAAGATGGGAGGACAATATCAAGAAATGGATCAAATGGGCGACAGTCGATTCTTTGCGAGAGAAAAGGATGGAAATAGACGGTTTGGAACTTCTATCCCTTTTTGTACGATTTCCCGAGCGCGAGGGGTGGGGACTTGTCGGCGTTTTTCAATGCTCTTTGGTTTGATATCTTCGCGAGAAAGAAATGAGGCGCCAGTGTCAGTGTTCTCAAAGTTCCACCACCGATATCTGCGCGCGCGAGGAGTGGGTGGGGGCAGCCCTCGAAGATGTTATTCCGCAACCGGACCCGATATCTGCGCGCGCGAGGGGTGGGGGAGTATACAGGCATCTACCGCCAGGACTGGACACCGATATCTGCGCGCGCGAGGGGTGGG
>JAZURH010000459.1:0-2095 GCA_045606125.1 Lentisphaeria bacterium
CATAGAACTTGCCATGATGGCTGTAAAAGAGACCGGCATGGGAGTGATTGAGGACAAGATCATCAAAAACCACTATGCTTCCGAATACATCTGCAACAAATATCTGGACATGAAGACCTGCGGCATAATCGAAACTGATGACGCCTCCGGCATGATCAAGATAGCCGAGCCCCGTGGGGTTATAGCCGGAATCGTGCCGACCACCAATCCTACATCCACAGCAATATTCAAGGCACTCATAGCCCTGAAGACACGGAACGGCATTGTGTTCAGCCCCCATCCCCGGGCAAAGGAATGCACCAACCTTGCTGCGAAGATCGTTCTTGACGCGGCGGTGAAAGCCGGTGCACCTGAAAACATAATAGGCTGGATAGACGCGCCTACTGTCGCCAAAAGCAGCTGGCTCATGTCCCACAAGGATATTTCCCTCATACTTGCCACTGGCGGTCCCGGAATGGTGAAAGCCGCATATTCCAGCGGCACTCCCGCAATCGGTGTCGGACCAGGAAACACACCCGTGATCATGGACGACACCTGCGACATAGAAACTGCAGTCAGTTCCATACTTCTTTCCAAGACCTTTGACAACGGCATGATCTGCGCTTCTGAGCAGTCTGTCACAGTACTTGCCTCCATCTATGATGCCGTAAAGAAAGAGTTTGAAAAACGCGGCGGATATTTTCTGAATAAGAAGGAGAAGGATGCCGTAAGAAAAGTAATTCAGGTCAATGGCAAGATCAATGCCGCCATAGTCGGTCAGACAGCCATGACTATAGCCGACATGGCAGGAATAAAGGTTCCCGCCAACACCAAGACGCTTATAGGCGAAGTGGATGCCATTGGTCCGGATGAACCATTTTCCATGGAAAAGCTGTCCCCCACGCTTGCCATATACAAGGCGGACAACTATGCTGCAGCCCTTGCCAACGCCAAGGCGCTTCTCAACTACGGCGGTCTCGGTCACACTGCCGTGCTTTACACCAATACCCAGAACGAAGACAGAATACGGGAGTTCGGGCATGAAATGCAGGCAAGCAGGGTACTGATAAACACTCCGTCCTCACAGGGCGGCATTGGCGACCTTTACAATTTCGCCCTCAATCCGTCTCTTACCCTCGGCTGTGGCTCCTGGGGCGGCAACTATGTTTCCGAAAATGTAGGCCCCAGAAATCTTCTCAACATCAAATCCATAGCCAAACGGAGAGAAAATATGCTTTGGTTCAGAGTTCCGCAAAAGATCTACTTCAAATACGGCTGCCTCTGCACTGCCCTCGGCGACCTGGCTGGAAAAAAGAAGGCATTCATAGTAACCGACAAATTCCTGTATGAAACCGGAATGCTCACACCCATGCTCGAAAAGCTCAACGAGCTTGGAATACAGAGCCATGTTTTTGCGGATGTGGAGCCGGATCCGACCATTCAGCTTGCACGGAAGGGACTTGAGCAGCTCAACAGTTTCGGCGCTGATGTGATAATTGCCGTTGGTGGCGGCTCCCCCATGGATGCGGCTAAAATAATGTGGCTCATGTACGAGCAGCCGGAAATCAGTTTCGAGGATGTTGCCATGCGTTTCATGGACATACGCAAGCGAATCGTCAAGCTGCCTGAACTTGGTAAAAAGGCCATCATGGTCGCAGTGCCCACCACAGCGGGAACCGGTTCCGAAGTCACTCCCTTCGCCGTGATAACCGATGAGGAAACACAGCAGAAATATCCGCTGGCAGACTATGCGCTTACACCAAACATGGCCATCATAGACACGGAACTTGTGATGAAACTGCCCAAGGGCCTGACCGCTGTTTCCGGACTTGACGCACTTACGCATGCACTGGAAGCCCGCGTATCCTGCATGCAGAGCGACTACTGCAACGCCCTTGCAAACGAAGCACTCAGGCTTATTTTCGAAAATCTGCCCACCTGCTATGACAACGGCTCCATGAGCGAAAACGCCAGAGAACACATGTTCAACGCCTCCGCAATGGCCGGCATGGCCTTCGCCAATGCCTTCCTCGGACTGTGCCATTCAATGGCCCACAAACTGGGCGGAATGTACCATGTGCCGCACGGCCTGGCAAACTCTTTCCTCATTACGCAT
>JAZURH010000460.1:0-3816 GCA_045606125.1 Lentisphaeria bacterium
GACAAAAGCACTGAACGGAATAAAACAGCAAAGAAAAACACGGGAAACCTTTTTTCCTGGTCGGGAACAAGTTCAATAGGCGACACTGCAGGAAGAGACGAGTTTCCCCACAGATACGAGGCAGCGAACGTAACTTCCTCAAAAAATTACATTGCCGCAGGATATACACCCCAGGTATTCAATGAACCATACAAGCCTGTGGGAGACATTCTGCATAAAATGAATGAAACAGGTCTTTTCGCCAAGGCGGACATAATGACAGAAAAAGACCGCATAGGACGGGAAGACATATTCATGCCATGGATATCATTCCTCAAGAATGTTCCCGGCGGACAATTCAAGGCATTCACAGTGCGGCTTCCGCTGAAGACCACTGACATACTTGCCACGGGCATCAACAGCGAAAGCAGCCAGAACGGGGAGGAATGAAATGAACGGGATAAAAAACATCCACAAGGTCCTGGCAGCCCTGACAGTGCTTGTGATAGCCGGACAGATCATAGCCTATTTTTATATTCTCGCCCCCCGGGATAAGGATGTAAAAAAAGCCGAGGGCAGCCTGAACATGTCCAAAAGCGAACTTAGACGCAATGCCTGGCCGTCAGACATAAAAGTCCTTCGCGGCATAAAGCAGGAATACCAGGACAGACTTGAAGGAACGGAGGACGGAAAATCCATGGCGCAGTTGACTGAAAAGACCATGTCTCTGGCAGGCAGCACTTTCAGCAGTGTCATTTCAAGGGATTACAGCAGCATCACGGAGTTTATGCGCAATGCCTCGCGACTGGATTATCAGGCGGAACACAGCAGAGCATTCAGCGACATGGCAAAACGCGGATTTATTCTTGCCCCCGAGTCGGTAGGGCTTGATGAAAATGATCCATCCCCTTATATCTATCAGCTTATGCTTCATCTCTGGACAGTGGAGAAACTTGTCATCATGGCGGCAGATTCTGGCCTTGTGCTTCAGGCAGTCCCGCAGCCGTCCCGCAGCAGCAGAAGACAAATATCACCCCAGCCCAAAGAGCCGGAGACAAATCTTTCTGTCCTTCCCATGAAAACCTACACAACCGGCAACGGCAGAAAACCATATCTGCTCGAATTTCCAGTCAGAATCAAATTGAAAGGCTCACTACCGCAGACATTGAAGTTTCTTTCAGATCTTCAGCAGAACAATGCCTTCATACCTGCATCTTCATTTGAGATGTTTGCCGTGCCTCCTGAAACAATAGTTCCATCCAATGACGGAACTATTGTTTCAGGAATGCTGCACCTGAACCTGATATGCTCCTCGTTTCTTCCCCTGCCGGAGGCAGAAAAATGAACATTTCAACAGAAAAACTTAAAAACAACTGGGAATATTGCACGCTTGCCGCAGTTGTTATTATTGCAGCGGCAATACTGGCCATGCATTTCATGTCAAATACAGAAAGCCAATCCTCAGCTATAATTCATGGCAGCAGTCTGGAAACAGAATCTGTCCTGTCGGAACAGGCCTTTGATTTCCTGCATAAAAAAACTGCTACTCCGGAAATGAATCCGTTTACGCTCCCCATTGAAGCACCGCAGTCCAAGCCCAAGCCCGCCCCCGGGCCAGTCGCACTTCCACCAAAACCAGCACCGAAACCACAGCCCCAAAAAGAAGAGATAAAACAGGAACCGGCCAAGCCAAAACCCAAGTACAAAGTCGGTGAAGTACAATTTGTTCTAAGAGGAAAAACCTCCTCGGCAAAGGCAATGGCTGTAATAAAGATCACGACAGATGGAGCATCGAAAAATATCAGACTTGGGATCGGAGAAAATAGAAGCGGTATAAAAATCCTTGAAATACATTCAAATGAAATAATTGTACAGGATGCAAGAGGAACTAAGTTTACAATGCTGCGGGGAGAAAAGAAAAAAATGGCTTTTCTTTCCGATGCTGAATAAAAAATACAGGATCTGGTGAAAATATGTCCAAAGCACACAATGAACTGAAAGCAGCCGTAAAGGGGCACTGCCCCCTGGTATATGTGCAGACTCCGGAAGAAGAAAGAACAGTAAGAATACTGACGGAAATTGCAGATGAGCTTTCCGTCCCCATAAGAAAATGGACTTGCGTAAGCGGCATTGAAGGAATACCTGATTCAATGGAACCGGCCGGGGCACTTATGGGATTGCTGGAAAGCAAGGCGGAGGGTATAAGCGTATTCAGCGACCTTTCACCCTTCTTCGGCGACCCGAAAGTCACAAGGGCACTGCGGGAAATCTATGCTGAAGGACGCAAAAACAAGAATGCAACCGTGGTGATAACCGGGGCTGAACTGGAACTGCCTGAATCCCTGAAGAAGGAAGTCCAGATAATTGAAATGCCTACCCCGGATGAAAATGAGATCGCAGCGCTTGTAGACAGTTTCATAAACGCAGCTCCAGGTGCGGACATCGATGAAAAGGTCCGTACTGAAGTGACCATGGCACTCAAAGGACTTACGGAAAATGAAATCTCCTTTGTGCTGGAAAAAGTATGCTCCATTGAAAATCCTACGGGAGACAAGCTGCTTGATGAAATTTTCACGGAAAAGAAAAATGTAGTCAAAAAATCTGGTTTCCTTGAGTTTTCTCCCCCCAGATGGGACATAAACTCGCTTGGTGGACTGGACAATCTGAAGAACTGGCTGATCAAGAGACGCCACACCTTCTCCAGAGAAGCTCTTGACGCAGGCGTTCCCATCCCCAAGGGACTTCTCATGATGGGAATAAGCGGATGCGGCAAAAGTCTGGCGGTAAAGACAATATCATCCCTGTGGAACATACCCATGTTCAGACTGGACATGAACCTGGTCTTCTCCGGAATGTACGGTTCTCCGGAAGAAGCCTTCCACCGGGCCATGAAGACAATAGAAGCAGTCGCTCCGGCTGTGCTGTGGATAGACGAAATTGAGAATGCCCTTGGCATGGATGAATCGGGACAGAGAATATCATCCCATATTTTCTCATCGTTTCTGACATGGATGCAGGAAAAGCCACCGCTGGTATTCATTGCGGCTACTGCAAACAAAATACAGGCAATCCCTGCTGAAGTCCTCCGTAAAGGACGCTTTGACGAAGTGTTCTTCTGCGATCTGCCGGCACCACAGGAAAGAGAAGAGATCATGAAGATACATCTGACCAGAAATGGAGCCAATCCGGATGATTTTGACTTCAAGATGCTGAAAATAATGACTGACGGCTGGAACGGCGCCGAGATCGAGCAGGCTGTCATTTCCGCCAGGACTGAGGCGTTCTATGAAAACAGGCCCTTCAACCAGAGAGACCTGACAGGAGTCATCAGCAAGATAGTGCCTTTGTCAGACACCATGGAACAGCAGATCAAGGCGATCAGAAGCTGGGCCTTTTCCAGGGCGACGCCGGCATCCAAATACGGTAAATCAGCAGCCAAAACAATGTAATCAATTAAGAAGGAAAATATAAATGGAATCACACAAGGCAATAATGGAAAGGCGCACCATAAGGCGCTATACCCAGGAAAAAATCGAAGACATTCAACTGCGTGCACTGATAGACGCGGCAAGATGCGCTTCATGTGCTTCAAACAATCAGCGCCTGCGTTACATCGTTGTGCGGACACAACCGCTGGTGAACGATATCCTGGCAAAAACCAAATGGGCAGCCAGAGTGCAGCCGAAACGCAATCCGGTGCCGGGAATATCCGGTCCAACTGCTTTTATAGCTGTTACTGTGCCGGCAGAGGCAAATGATGTCCACATATATGCAGATGCGGGAGCAGCCATACAATCAAGTCGGATCGTAGCCATGTCGTTCTGTGAGCCAAGGAGT